>CAYWWM010000131.1:0-7161 GCA_964461735.1 uncultured Solibacteraceae bacterium
GCGTGGTGTTCCGGGGGGCCGGGGGGACACCCCAGGGCACGGGGGGAAAAGTGCCCTGGCGTCCAAGTTAACGGGCCTCTGAGGCGGAAGCAGAGAGTTCTTCGCCCTCGCCGGCAAGAGGCCCGAGGGCGCCGGCAGCTACTGGTGGTCCCCCCGGATGCACCAGGTAGCCGACAGCGCCATCCTGTGTAAGCTGAGTAAAGACAAGTTCGTAGGGTCTGCTGTCCCCTTGCGTGTAGAAGATCATGGGCTGCTGGATGCCCTGCGAGCGGATCCACAGGATGCGCCCTTCCGGGACGACATGCACCCAGCCTTCCTCGACGCGCTGATAAGGGACGTTGGTGTTTTGCAACGTGATGGTGAGGCCCGGAATCGGCTCGAAGGCCTGCTCCCGGCGCACTTCGAACTCCACGCGCTGCCGTGCGGACTCCCAGGCCAGCGCGTCGAGGTCGCCCCGCGTGGCCGTCAACCGCTCCTGCAAGCCGTCCATCTCGCGGTGGGTGTCCCGTCGGAGCAGGGCGAGCTGCTCGTTCTGTTCCGCGCGCACGCGCGCCAGCTCTTCCTGCAGCCCGGCGATGCGGGCGCGCTGCGATTCCTGCGTTGATTCCATCCGGGTCATGCGCATCTGGAGCCATTCGGTGCGGTTGTCAATCTCGGCCGTGAGCTGGCGCTGCACTTCATTGGCGTGCTGCTGGGCCTGCTCCTGCGCGAAGCTCCGCAGCATCCGGAAGTCCGACGCCACGCGCTGCTCGAACTTCGCCAGGCGGTCTCGCAGTCCTTTCCACTCGCCGGCCCAGCTCTCGAGCTTGCTGTCTGTGGCGGCCGTCTGTTCGTTCACGCGATCATTGACTGCCTGGATGGTTTGTGCGTAATCCGGAAGATTCGCGAAGCGTTCGTCGTATCCCCGGGCGGCCTCGTACCCATACCAGGCTAGGCCGTTCACGGTGAGGACCAGAATCGCAAAGCCTCCCCACAGGCCCGTAAGGCCGCGCCCGCGGCCCTGGGTAGCCCCCCTGAATTCCTCCATGTCCCACCGCATTTTCTCCGTTTGGGACAGCGCGCGTGCGGCCGATTCTTGCGCGCGGGCGGTCTCCAGGGACAGTTGCTGCACGCGTTTTCCAACGTCATTCGGCGGTCCCGCTTGGGAATTCCGCATGTCTTGGTTTTCCATGGCTTCCTCCTCTTGGGTTCACTCGGTTGCCAGGGGGACTGTGGTCATTGGTGTCCCATCAAAGCGGTTTCGGCGGCGGCCAGCCTCCGGAAGCGCTCTGCGCCGTCCGGCCTTCTCGTGGCTTCGGGACGGAAACGTAGCCTACGATGCGGTCTTTGTAGACCTGGTTGACGACGATCTCGGTCGGCTGGCGATAGCCGTCCTGATAGAACTGCACCGGCTCGTTGGCCGTCTTATCCTTCTTTTCGATCGTGCGGTCGTCGGCCAGCAGGTGCAGCGTGTACTTCTGGCGCTTGACGTCGGTCTTGCGCAGGTGCAGCGACACCGGCCCGTAGCGGGCTGGATTCTTGGCTTTCCGTAAATCGAACTCGATGTAGTCGCGCTCGCCGCGCTGCCGCAACTCGGCCAGCTCGGTGCGGTTGTGGGCGATCAGGTCGCTCTGCACGCCGAGGTCCCCGATCATTCGCTCGAATCCGCGCTCGAGCTCGCGCGCCAACTCGGAGCGCGTCGTAGCGAGTTCCTCTTTGGTTTGGCTGACTTCCTGCTTCACGCCGGAGAAGTCCGTGGAGAGACTCCCGAGGGTCCCCTGCGTGGCCGACTGCACTTCCCGCAGCTGGCCCAACTGGCCCGCCAGTTGCTCCTCCTTGGCTTGCCGCTGCCGCGCCTGGAGGTTCGAAGCCTGCTGCGCGCGCTGCAATTCAGCTTCGGTCTTGGCGACCCGGTTGGCGGCCTGCTGGAAACTCCCCTGCAGCTCGGCATCGGCCAGGCTCATGTTTTGCGCCAGCTTCTGCACCGCTTCCCCTTGCGTGGAGATGTTCGTGTCGAGCTTGCTGCTGAGCGCGTTCACCCGAAAACTCAGACGCGAGATGATGATTCCCTGCGCCAAGTTGACCGCGAACAGCGCCCCCAGCGCAATCCACAGCAGGAGGGTATGCGGTTCGCTCTTCGTAATTGTTTTTTCTTTCCGTTCTTCTGCTTCCATGATTCCGCTTCCTTTCCTTCTCTGCTTGCTTTGATTCCACCAAGCCTTGTCATCCCGAGGAGCGCAGGGACGAGGGACTGCACTTCTCTCTGCTTCCTTACGGTTGCTAGCGGCTCGTCACCGCGGAAGACGCCACGCCCCCGCCCGGGGCGTTCAGGTTCGGACCCATCACGCGCAGCACCACCGCGCGGTTTTCGGCGCGTTCCTCACGAGACTTGTTCTCGTTGAACGGGCGATCTTCGCCGAAGCTCATGCGGTGCACTTTGTGCATCGGAACGTCCTGGGTCACGACCAGGTAGCGAATCACCGCCTCGAGACGGCGCTCTCCCAGACGAATGTTGTAAGCGCTGTCGCCGGTGGCGTCCGTGCGCCCTTCCAGCACCAGAATCATGTCCGGATTGTCCTGCAATTGACCCGCAACCTCGTCGAGCATGGGCATGTAGGACTGTTCAATTGCCGCGCTATCGAATCCAAACAGGATCTTCATCTCCGACCGCACGGAGTAATTGTTCCGGTTGTCGAATTTGACGCCCAGCGTGGTGACCTGCCCGACCGCGCCGTCCGCGGTGGTCTGCGCTCCCTGGCCCACGGCCAGAGCCTGCTGGCTCTTCTGATCCACCTGGTCCAGTTCGCCGTCGAGTTGGTTCAGCTTGCCGTCGAGAGCGGAGATCTGTCCGGTATGCTGGCGCGTCACAGTGCCCAATTCCTCGATCTGCCCGGTGTGCGCATTGAGTTGATTCGTATTGTTCTCGATGCTCTTTTCGTGTGTGTCAATCCGTGCGGAAAGCTCCTGGGCCTTCTCGTCCACTCGCGCCCGGGTGAAGCGCCGCGTGGCCACGCAGCCGCTGCTCACGCCCACCAGGGTCGCCAGCATTCCGATGACAGCCGTTGTTTTCCAAAAACTCGATTTGGTTAGCATTCTCGCCTCCTAATTTCGAAACTGGCCAACCCATCTGGGGGGTGGCACTGTGGGAACTATTGGAAAGTTCCAAATCCGCTTCGCTGATGCCCGCTCTCCAAAAAGCAAGCCGCGTGCCAAGCTGATATAAATTAAGAACCATTATTTATCAGTAACTTGCATTCCATACACGCGCTGGTAAACCAGGGAAAGGCCACTTCCAGGCAGGGAAATATTACCCGGCAGGATTCGCAGAACCGCTCCGGTACTTGACAAAGAAGATGGCGGCCGCTGGTAGATACCAAAGAAAGAAAAAGACTTGCTGTTTTGCATGGCTTTCCAGCGCGGAGTCGGAACCGGGATTGCTATGGTCACTCTGAGGACAACCTGAGGGGCGCTTGGCATCGTCCTAAAAGGGTTGATCAGTCCTGATGGTATTAGGACTAAAAGGAGGGTTATAAATCATGAAAACCACAACGGTGTTTTCGATCGCGCTGGCTGCTGCGCTGTTCTGGAGCGGCGCCTTGGCTGCGCAGCGCGGCCAAAGTAGAGGACCGGCAGGACGTTCGGGGGGCGGCTCTCCGTCCATTAACTCTTGGCCTCAGGGCGGACCCGGCGCATCCCAGGGCCGGCAGGATGGGGGCGTTGGCGTCGCGGGACCGCGCACAGGAGGCGAGACGAATCGTCCCGAGGTTGGCCAGCGCGGCAGCGGACGGGCGCCGGAAGATCACGCCGGCCGCCAGCCGGAGACCACGCCCGCCTCAGGCCAGCGAACCGCCGAGGAGCAGCTTGCGCGAAACCCGAAGCTCTCTTCAAAGCTGCAAGGCTTCTTCTTGCCGGGAAGCAACCTGGCGCAGGAAGCTGCGGGGTTCAAGAACTTCGGCGAGTTCGTCGCTGCCGCGCACGTCTCGCACAACCTCGGGATTCCTTTCGGCGAGCTCAAGGGACGCATGACGAACGGCCAAAGCCTAGGCGACGCCATTCACACTTTGAAGCCGGATGTGAACCACCCAGCGGAGGAGAGAAAGGCCCGCGACCAGGCGCGTAAGGACTTGCAGGAAACGGGCGGCGGGTCCTAGCTTCTTTTGGTTCCTTCAGTTCTTTGCGGCTGAGTCGGGCTGCTCTCCGCCGGCGGAAGCTTCCGGGCCGTTCCGGGAACTCCGGAGGCCTTCCGGCCGGCCTTCCGCGTTTCTGAGGAGACGGAGGGTCCCAGCCGTTCCGGCCAAGAGCAGGACCGTGGCGACGATGCCGCCCTCGGGTCCGTAGCTGCCGCCGTGAATCCAGACTGGTTCGAAGTCGGCCACGACGCGCCAGGGCAGTTGCGCCACTTCGAGGCCGCTCACCGGATGTCCGAGCACGGCCAGTGTCCAGTTCCAGCCGAAGTGGAACCCGATCGGCCACCACAGCGCGCGGGTCCTGAGATAGGCGACCGCGAGTAGCACGCCCGCCAGCACCGTGTTCAGCGTGCCCAGTTGCGTGGCATTGGGATTCGTCATGTGGACCCCGCCGAATACGACGGAAGAAACGAGAATCGCGCCGGTCCCGTTCGTTCCTTCGACCAGCCGCTGGAAGGCGTAGCCGCGGAACAACACCTCCTCGTACGTCGCGACCACTACGAGCAGGCCGGTGAGCATCAACACGCCCGCCAAAGTGGAAGCGGGGCCGCTTCCGGTCTTGCTCTCGAAGCGGATCGCGCCGGTCGCCCACTCGAACGCGGTGAGCGTTCCCACCAGGGCGATCCCGACCGCCAGCCCCTGGCGGAGTTCTCCCGGGGCGCGCTTCTGCCACGCCAGTCCAATCGAGACAAACGGCGCGTCCTCCATCCAGCGCAGCAGCAGCCAGGTCGAGATGCCCGCCGCTGCCGCCTGGACGAACACCGCCAAGGCCACCGACGGCGCCTGCCTCGTAAACGAGAAGAGCAGGCTCATCCCGAACAGCAACCCGATAAACACAATCAGGAACAGCGCCAGGCGCCAGCCCGCGCGCAGACGCCCGTCCGGCAGCAGAAGCAAATCGTTGATCGTCATGGCCTCCATATTAACCACAAAGGCAGTGGTTAGTGGATAGTGATTCGTGGATAGCAGGAAGAAGTGGATAGTGGATAGTGAATAGTGCTTAGCAGGAAGGAGAGTCCGAAGTTGAAATTTTTCGCCACATATAATCTCTGTCTCTCTGTGACTCTGTGGCTATAATGTACCGGGGAAGCACATGGTCCTGAAGGCCGGCACCAAACTCGGCCCCTATGAAATCCTCTCTTTGATCGGCGCGGGAGGCATGGGCGAAGTGTACAAAGCGCGCGACACGCGCCTGGACCGGTTCGTCGCCATCAAGGTTCTTCCGGCGCATTTGGCCGACCAGCCCGAGCTGCGCGAGCGCTTCGAGCGCGAAGCCAAGGTCATCGCCAGCTTGAAGCATCCGAACATCTGCGTGCTCCACGACATCGGGCGGCAGGACGGCATTGACTACCTCGTGATGGAGTATCTCGATGGCGTGCTGCTGTCCGAGCGCCTGCGGAAGGGGCCGTTGCCGCTCGAAGACGTGCTGCGCTACGCCGTGGACGTGGCCGACGCCGTGGACAAGGCCCACCGCGAGGGCGTGACACACCGCGACATCAAGCCCGGCAACCTCATGCTGACGCTCATCGGAGGCTCGATCGGCCCTAAGCTGCTCGACTTCGGCCTGGCCAAGCTCAAGCAGGAGGTGGCCAAGGCCACCACGCCGCCCTCGGAGATGCCGACCGTGCCGGGCGGATTGACGCAGCACGGGACGCTGCTCGGCACGCTGCAATACATGGCCCCCGAACAGGTCGAGTCGAAAGAGGCGGACGGCCGGGCCGACGTCTTCGCCTTCGGCGCGGTGGTCTACGAGATGGCCACGGGCAAGCGCGCCTTCCCCGGCGAGACGCAGTCCAGCGTGATCGCCAAAATTCTGGAAGTGGACCCGCCGCCGATTTCCTCCTGCGACCCTCCGGGCAAGTTGTCGCCGCCCGCGCTCGACCGCGTCATCACGCGCTGCCTCGCCAAAGACCGCGAAAACCGCTGGCAAGCCATGCGCGACGTCTGCCACGAGTTGCAATGGATCAAAGACGGCGGCGCGCAGGTAACGGCTACGGTTGCGGAAGCGAAACCCGCGGCCAAACCGGCGGCCAAGGGTTGGCGGCGGGCGGTGCCCTGGGCCGCTGCCGTCGTCGCCAGCATCGCGGCCGGCATCGGCGGCTGGATGCTCAAACCCGCGCCGGAGCAGCCCGTCAGCCGCGTGACCATCACGCTGCCACCGGGCCAGCGGCTCGCCGCGCTCGATCAGCCCGCCATCACCATTTCGCCCGACGGGAAGAACCTGGTTTACGTGGCGATTCAGAGCGCGAATCAGAGCCGCGACCGTGAGGGAGCGGGGCTTCCGAGCCCCGACCGTGAGCGAGGGGCCAATTCCTCCGCCGGGCAGGGGCCGCTTGCTGACGCGCGCGGCTCGGATACGGGAACCCAACAGCTTTACCTCCGCCCGCTCGACAGCCTGGAGTCGAAGCCCATCGCCGGGACCGAGGGCGCGGTGGCTCCGTTCTTTTCGCCCGACGGCCAATGGATCGGCTTCTTCGCGGGCGGCAGGCTGAAGAAGGTTTCCGTGAACGGCGGAGCTGCGGTGAACCTGGCCAGCACGCCCAGTCCCGGAGGGGCCAGTTGGAGCAGCCAGGGAACTCTGGCAATTCAGCCTGCACTGGTGACGCAGGGTATGCAACAAATACCTCAGGAGGGAGGCACGCCGCAGCCGTTGACCCGCGTGGAGGGAGGAGAATTCATTCACCGTTGGCCGGAGTTCCTGCCCAGCGGCACCGCGCTGCTTTTTGCCGGTTCGCCAACGATCGCTGCTTGGGGCAATGCGCAGATTGCGGTTCAGCCGGTCGGAACCGGTGAGCGAAGGAATCTCGTTCGAGGCGGAACGCAGCCTCGGTATGCGGCAAGCGGGCATTTGCTGTACGCGCAATCTGGGACGATAATGGCTGCACCATTGGAGTTGCAGCGGCTGGAGGTGACGGGCGCCGCCGTTCCCGCGCTCGAAGGCGTGATGGTGTCTACAGGCACCGGAGCGGCCCAGTACAGCATCTCTTCCACCGGA
>CAYWWM010000132.1:0-7113 GCA_964461735.1 uncultured Solibacteraceae bacterium
CGGCGCGCTGCTTCTCGATCTCGCGCCGGATGCGCTGCAGCTCCGGGCTGGCGTGGTCGTCGAGCTCGCCCGAAGGAAGAATCTTGCCGCGCAGCTCGCGCAGCAGGTCGTGGAAATCGGCGATGCGGTCGGCCTCGCGCGCCAGGCGCTGGAACCGAGTCCGCGCCGCAACCAGCGTCCGCCGAACGTCGGTGGCGAAGTCCGCGAGCGTGAGAAGCTCCACCACTTCGGGAATTTCGAGCGTGGTGCCTTCGACTCCGAGCTTCGCCAGCACCTCCGACGGATCCGTGAACCCGGAGAATCGCACCGGCAGAATCCCCGCGGCGGCGGGCTGTCCCTCAGGGGCTGAAGCCCCTTTGTTCCTTGGCTGCTGCGGCACGGCTGAAGCCGTGCCCTTACGGCTCCTGTCGGATAGAGCATACTCCGGCCCAGCATCCTCCGATCCTTGGATGATCCGCAGATAGTCTCTGGCCTCGGCGGCGAGCCGCAGCCGCGCCATCGGAATGTCTTCCTCCGCCGCGGGCGCGAGCGCCTGTACCCGAGCCTCGCCGAGCGGGCACCCGCAGTAGCCCCGCAGCAGGGCGAGCAGCTTGTCGAATTCCAGTTGCTGGAGCGTGTCGGGGAGCATGAGGGAAGGAGTCAGAAGCCAGGAGTCAGGAGTCAGAATCAAGACAAAGGAAGTTAGAAGTTAGAAGTCAGAAGTCAAGAATTAAGACTGTGGCCACATCTCTAGCAACAGGCCGCCCGCGGTAGCCGTGGCCCACACGCCGAGGAACGCGAGCAGCGCCACGCGTTTGGAGGAGACGCGCGCGAGCGTGAGCAAAGACGGCAGGTTCATAGCAGGCCCCGCAAACAGCAGGGCGGCCGCCGCGCCCGGCGGAAAGCCGCTGGCCAGCAGCAGCAATCCGAGCGGGATTTCGAAGAAGGTGGGCAGCGCGATCAGCGTCGCCACCAGCGCCACCAGGGCCACCCGGGCAATGACCAGTCCTGCCGATGCTTCCCCCGTCGGCACTCCCAAGGATGCGGGGCGCTCGAACCATCCGACCAGCAGACCCGACGCGTAGACGCCCAGCACAATCAGAGGAATCGTGCGTAGAGCCACGTATCCCGAGGAGGCCGCCCAGTCCCGCAGGACGCCCAGCGGGTGGCGCGGCGCGCTCCGCTCGCTCGGACAGGCGCCCGCGTCGAGGGGCGCCGCGTAAACTTGTCGCCCAGCCAGCCGCTCGATCCCGACCGGCAGGACAAAGACCGCGAAGGTTGCCATCGCCGCGCGCGCCAACGCCATTTCGCGCGGAAACAGCAGGAAGGTGAGAGCCAACGCCGCCAGATTCAGCGACGGCGAGCTGAGCATGATGGCCAGCGAGCTGCCGAGGCGCGCTCCGCCGGCGTACATGCTCGTGAAGATCGGCGTCACGCAGCAGGAGCAGAGCATCAGCGGCATCCCGGCCACGCCGCCGAGGAGCTGTGGGCGCACGGTTCCGGAACCGAGCAGCATTGCGACGTGCCTGGGAGAAACAAAGGCGCGCACCAACCCGGCGATCAGCACGCCGAACAGCAGAGCGGGCCAAACGACGGCCAGGTAATTGACGGTTCGCGCGCCCGAAGCGAGCGCCAGCGGAAGTCCCGCCGTCGCAATCCATTCCGAGCGGGCCGCATATGCGCCCGAACTGTGCACCCCCGCGACCGTCCGAAACGCCCCGCCCCACTTATAGAGGAAGAGCGATCCCAGAACCACCAGGGTCAGGGCAAGGATCGAGAGAATTCCGAGGAACTTCGAGGCGGCGGCGCGCGGCGGCGCGTCCGTTGTTGAGGGGATGAGTCCGTTCCGGAGGTTCTCCGCAGGGGGCTTCCACATGGTCACTTCCGTTGCTCGGAGCCAGCCGGAACGTAGCAGCGCGGCCCGACTTCGCAGGCGGCGTGCTCGAACTGGATGGTGGTATGGCTGATCTGGTATTCGTCGTCCAGCACAGCGTTGATGCGGCGCAGAATCTCGTTGCTCTCCGAGGGCGGAATGTTGGCGATCGAGACGTGGCCGCTCATGGCGTGCTTGTGGGAGCCGAGGCTCCAGATGTGGACGTCGTGGACTTCCTCGACGCCTTCGATGCGCCGCAAGGACGCCACTACGGCATCCAGCCGCACGCCTTGGGGCGCGCCTTCGAGCAGGATGTTCAGCGTCTCGCGGATGATGCCGACGCTCGACCAGAGAATCAACGCGCCGATCAGGAAGCCGAGCACGGCGTCAATCTGCCGGAATCCGGTGCGCGCGATCAGCCATCCGCCGATCACGATGCCGAGCGTCGAGACCGCGTCGGCGGCGGTGTGCACGAAGGCGGTGCGGAGATTCACGTCGCCCCGAACTTGCCGCAGCAGCGCCAGCGAGACCGCGGCGTCGGCGACGAACCCGATGCCGCCGACCACCATCATCCACTGCGGGTTGACCGCGCGGGGCGCCCGCAGCCGCTCATACGCTTCGTAGAACACATACAGGGCGATTGCGACCAGCAGCAGCGCGTTCACGAAGGCCGCCAGCACTCCGGCGCGGTGGTAGCCGTAGGTCTTGCTCTGGGTCGGAGGCTTCGACTGCACGTAGAAGGCGAACCAGGCCAGCACCAGCGCCAGCGAGTCGGAGAAGTTGTGCCCCGCGTCGCTGAGCAGCGCGAGGGACCCGGCCAGATAGCCCGCCACGCCCTCGGCCAGCGCCAGCGCCAGCATCACGACCACGGACCACTTCAGCACCGAGCCGGTTTGGATGTCGTGAACGTGCATGGGGATCAGGGCCCTCGTCTCGCCTTCAGTCTACTGAAGCGCGCGAGCGCGCGCAATATGCGGAGCGATGCGAGCCTGCATTGCTCACCGCAGGAGTTCGGAAAAAAGGGCGCCGAAGGGGTCGTACCAATCGTATGGCGTTGCGTTCAGCCGTCCCGGCGCGCCGGGACTCGATCCGACAACCGAACTGCATCCCAGGATTGGCATCCTGGGCTATTCTCAATCGCCCCTGCGGGGCTTTCCAGGACCCCTATACACCAACTCTAAAAATGGGCTAGAAGCTGTCTCATCAATGCGTGAAATGGCGCAACTGACAGAAGCAAAGACGAACCTCAGGGGCTGAAGCCCTCGTTTTTCGCTGCTTTTGCGGCACGGCTGAAAGCCGTGCCCTAACGAATTGCGTCCACAGTCCACATTTATGAGATGACTTCTAGTGTCGTGTCTCGCAAGTCCGTTGAATAATTCGGGAGACCTGACGAACTGGGTCCACAGTCCACATTTATGAGATGACTTCTAGTTCTGGCGGGGCGCAAATTCATGGCCCCTGGCGCAGGTCCACGACCTCGCTGTCCCACAGTCGAAGCAGGGTAGCCGGCTCGAAGTCGCCCAGAGAAAAATGGATGTTCGTCAGGACGTTGCGCACGTCCCTCGGATCCATCTGGTATCGAGCCGCGATCTCCGCATGGAAGGCCGGGACCGCCTTGCGGCCATTGGCGTAGCGGATGGTTTCCTGCAAGCAGGATAAGTAGGCCCGCACCGTGGCCGGATGCGCCGTCCGCAGGTTGACCGCTACGTGCATCTCGTAGGAGCCGAGCAGGCCCTGCCGAATCGGAAAAACCGGCAGCGACCGCTCGAGGGCCCGGCTCACCTGGCTGACCGACGGCTCCGAGCCAAACATCCCTTGCATGCGTCCGGCCAGCAGCGCCTGCACGCAATGCTTCACCGTTTCCAGGCTCAGGGGCGGAGGCAGATGAATTCCCCACGTCCGCGTGAGATGCTCCAGCCGCATCCCAAACGCGGAACCTTGCAAGTACCCCAGGGTCTTGCCCTGCAGGTCGGACACGGATTCGATCCGCACCCGCGCCACGCCGGTGATGGAAACTTGCGACAAAGAACAGAGGCGCAGGCAGTCAGGACCCAATTGCGTCAGCAGGTCCGTGGAGCCCAAGCCGATCTCCGCCCGGCCGTTGGCGAGCCGCACGAACGCCGCGCCGCCGCTCCACGTTTTCTCTTCCGCCGCGGCCAGACCGTACCGTTTTTGCAGCAGCCCATACGGCTTGCGCGGTTCCGCCTCCCAACTGAGCATCGCAGAAGGGAGCACCGACAAGCTCTGCGGCTCTGCGATGCGGAGCCGCGCGGGAGGCAACCGGGAAGTCAGAATCCGGATCGCCAGCTCCGCTCGGGGGGAAGGACGCTTCATCCAGCGGCACAGCGAAGCGCGATGAAGCTGTTCAAAACCGGGATGCGCGCGCAAGGCTTCCGCCATCTCTTCCAGGGAAGTAAAGCGCCGGCGGAGGGCCGCCAGTTGCTTCCGGATCCTTTGCTCCACGCGAGAAACCATATGGTCCCCGAAATTCAGCCGGTATCCCGGCAGCACCAGCATACGGAACCCCTCATCAGGATGCAACATAATACAACAATATTTATGTTGCACGAATTCCGTTCGGCTCCTAGGATGTGTTCGGCTGAAACGCCAGGAACTCAACCAAAAGAACACGGAGGGGAAGATGAAACTCGCCGCCGCTTTGCCCATCGCGCTCGCCATCCCGCTGTTTTTGCAGGCTCAACAGCACCCGCAGCTTCCGGAGGGCTGGAAATACATTGGCTCCGGCTACATGCGCGGACCGAACGGCCAGGAGCGCGTGGCTCCGCCGCACTTTTGGCCGGCCACGCCGTGGGACCCGCTGGTGTTCGCCGTGCCCATGCCGCTCCCGGGCGATCCCCGCAATCCGATCCATTTCGTGGCGCAACCGCCGCCAGGAGCACCGCAGACGTCGGGACAACCGCAGGCGCCGGAAAGAAATTCTGCGCTGCTCGAAACGCTGCTTCTCCGCGGCATTCAGGACGTATTCGAGAAGGATTGGAACAAGATTTCCGAGGCCGATCGCCAGGCTATCCTCGAACTGAAGAAACAACTGCAGGAGCGGCCGAGAGGCATCCACTAACCAAAGGACTTCGAAAAGAAATCGGAAATCCCGCGACTACGAAAACGCGCCCAGAGCACCGCTGCTGTGGTATGCTCAGCGCGCCACGGCAGAGCGCGCCAAAGCGGTTGACGGTCAGCGGCGCGCCCGCAAGGAAGCGGACTCCGGACGACTCGGGCGGCGGGATTTCAATCCAAATGACGACGGAAGCTCCTCCTCTACCCAAGACAACCCGCAGTTGGCGGACGATTGTTCCCGTGGGCCTGCCGCTGGTGGTGGGCGCGGGGATCGCGCTGGCGCCGGTGCCCGAAGGCCTCACGGCGAACGCCTGGCTCTACTTCGCGCTCTTTGCCGCCGTGATGCTGGCGGTGGTCACGGAGCCGATGCCGATTGCCGCCGTGGGCCTGACGGGAATCGTGGCGGGGGGCGTCTCCGGGCTGGTGCGGGAATCGCCGGCGCAGGCCACGGCCTGGGCCTTGAGCGGATTCGCCAACAGCACCGTGTGGCTCATTTTCGCGGCGTGCACGTTTGCCTTGGGGTATGAAAAGACGGGACTCGGCCGGCGCATCGCGCTGCTGCTAGTCCGCGCCCTGGGCAAAAGCACGCTGGGCTTGGGCTACGCGGCGGCCTTCTCAGACCTGGCGCTGGCGCCGTTCATGCCGTCCAACACCGCGCGCAGCGGCGGCACGATCTATCCGATCCTGGCGAACATTCCCGGCCTCTACGGATCGAAGCCCAACGACCCCAGCGCGCGCCAGCTCGGCTCCTATCTGATCTACACGGCGCTGGCCGTGACGTGCGTCACCAGCAGCATGTTCGCGACCGCGCTGGCCCCGAACGTGCTGGCGCTCACCCTGGTGCAATCCACCATCAACGTGACCATCCTGTGGGCGGACTGGTTCCTGGCAGCGTTGCCGGTTGGGGTGATCTTGCTCGCGACGGTCCCGCTGCTGCTCTACAAGATTTATCCGCCGGAGATCAAAGAGTCGCCCGACGCGCCGCGCTGGGCTGCCGAGGAATTGCGGGGCATGGGCCCGATCACGCGCCGCGAAATAGCGCTCCTGGTCCTGGTGACCCTGGCGCTCGTGCTGTGGATCGGCTCGGCCTTGCCATTGTTTCTGCGCTCTCTTTCTCCTCACCCCCTGGTCAGTGCGGCCCTGACTCTTTGGGTCGATGCAGCCCGCTCCCTGGAAGGCAAGATTGACGCCACGATGGTCGCGCTTCTGGTCGTGGTCCTGATGCTGCTCCTGCGCGTGGTGACGTGGCAGGATGCGCTCACCAACGGCCCGGCCTGGAACATTCTGATCTGGCTCGGGACGCTGGTGACCATGGCCAACGGCCTCTCCGAGGTCGGGTTCGTCAAGTGGCTGGCGGAATCGCTGGCGCCGTACTTTGCCGGCCACAGCGTGGCCGTCACGATGACGCTGCTGGTAGGCTCGTTCTACTTCCTGCATTATCTGTTCGCCAGCGTCACGTCGCACGTGAGCGCGCTGCTGCCGGTCTTCTTGAGCGTCGCCGTACAACTGCCCGGGGCCACGCCGCTGGGCTGGGCGATGCTGCTGTGCCTGCCGCTCGGCCTGATGGGTATCATCACGCCTTACGGCACCGGCCCGTCGCCGGTCTACTATAGCTGCGGCTATATTCCGGGAAAGGATTTCTGGCGCCTGGGGTTCATCCTCGGCCTGCTCTACTTCATCGCCTACGTCTCGATCGGCGTCCCCTGGCTGCGGTTTTTGGAGATGTAGGAGCGGGGAGTGAGGGAGTGGGGAGTAGGGAGTGGGAACGGCGCAGCTTTGGTTTTCCTTGCTCCGCATTTTCCACGGTCAAACCAAAATGAGCGAAAGGCGGCGTTTGGGGGGAAGCAGGAGCCGCTGACGTTTCGGGTCGAGGCGAATGCCGTAGCGCTCCAGAAACTCGCAGCCGATGACAAACTCCTCCGAGAGGCCCGGGAGAACGTAGGCGTTATCGGGCAGGGTTATTCCATTCAATCCAATCGTCACCTCGGCGCGCTTCAAAACCCGAGTGGATCCCTTCCCCAGCCGTATGCGGATAGGCTTCAGAAGACCAATGGCGGGGAGTCCCAGCTCGCGGACTAATTCCGGGCGGACAAAGCTGGAGGAAGCGCCGGTGTCAAACAGGCACTCCACTTCCCTTTTTCCGCGCCGACCCATCACCGGAAGCTTTTTTCGGATGACACCCATAT
>CAYWWM010000133.1:0-7111 GCA_964461735.1 uncultured Solibacteraceae bacterium
GTCCTTCGGTCACGATCTGCATGGCCTCGACCACCAGCGGCAATTCCTCGGGGCGCACGCTGGTGGCCGGCTCGTCAATCTGCACGATCTTGGCGCCGGCCGCCAGCAGCGCCTCGACTTCCTTGCGGATCTCCCGCGCCAGCGCCAGACACGCCGCTTTGCGATCCGGGTAATGCTCGTTGAAGGACCAATCCATCACCGTATACGGCCCCGTCAGCATCCCTTTGACGGGCTTCGCCGTCAAGCGCTGCGCAAACTTCCACCAATCCACGGTGATCGGACCCGGCCAGCGCACCTCGCCCGTAAGGATGGGCTTGTGGTAGTAGCGGTTGCCGTAGGAACGCACCAGGTCGCCGATCTCAAACCCCGGCATGTGCTCGGCGAAGTAGACCACCATGTCGCCGCGATACTGCTCGCCGTCCACCAGCACGTCCAGGCCAATCGCTTCCTGCGTCTCCATCCAGAAGGCCGTGGCCTTCTCTTCCTCCGCGTGGAGCGCGGCCCCGGTAATCTTCCCCTTGGCAAACTCGTTGCGCGCCCGCGCCAGCGCGGGGAGCTTCGGAAAGCTCCCGACGCTGGTGGTCGGAAACAGCGGAAGATCCAGGCCCAGTTTCTGCAATTTGTTCCTGCTCATAAATTCACTCGGTTGATAGTTGCCAGTTGTTAGTTGTTAGCGGCAACGGCTCGTGCGACCTGCCGCCTGATCCGTGTGTCGAGTCTGAGGGTTTCGGTGTCAGTAACTCTGCAACAATTCCTTCGTGTCTTTGTGGTGTTCCAGTTTTGTTTTTCCTTCGGAATCCGGAATTTGAAATTCGGAATCCATGTTTTCCTCTAACACCTGACACCTGACACCTGGCACCTGTTTCGAATCGCCACCAGGCGCTTCAGTTTTTCGAGGGCCCGGTCGCGAGGGAGGTATTCGAGACCCGAGGATGGATGCAAATAGCACTCCTCGGCGCGCACCTGCGGCAAAATCCGGTCGAGCGCGCGGAGCACGGCGTCGGGGTCTTCGAGCTTGGTGTTACGGCCGTCGAGCAGCCCCAGCCCCAACGGCTTGGCGGGCCGCGCGGCGGCGACGCGCTCCACGAGCGCCGGGTTGTAGGTGAAGTCAAGCCCGACCACATCGGCGGCTGAGGCCAGCAACTGCTCCAGGACCGGCGCGGGGTCTCCGAAGTAAACGTGCACTTCGAGCCGCGCCGTCCCTTTGAACAACGCCAGCCGCTGGAGCGTTTCCTGAACCAACGAAATGGATGCGGGGTCTTGCAGCAGGGCAGGCTCGTCAATCTGGATCACCGACGCGCCCGCCGCGGCCAGCTCGCGCACCTCCTGCGCCACGGCTTCATTGTAATCGAGGACCAGTTGCCGGAAGTCCTTCTGGTACGGCGCGTGTTCGATGATGGAATGCCGCGCGAGCGTCAAGGCGCCGGTCAGGACCGGCTTGACGGGCTTCGTGCTGGCCGCGCGCGCCATCTCGTACTCGGGACGCAGCACCGGCCGCACCCAGCGCACCGGGCCGCGCACTTCCGGCTGCCGGAAATAAAAGTTCGTGTCGAAGAACCGCAGCAGGCCGTTGATCGAGACATTCACGAGCTGGCCGGCGACGTGCGAGATCGGATCGTACCAGCGGATCTGCCCGTCGGTCACCAGATCGAGGCCGCTGGCGGCCTGCTCGGCAATCGCCGCGCCGGTGAGCGCGTCCTCGGCGGCCCGCAAATCGGCGGCGGTTTTCTTGCCGCTCTCCCACTGCGCAATCGTCTGGCGCAGCAGTTGCATCTCGGGCGCCTTGCCGATCCTCGGATAACTCCCGGCGCTGGCGGTCAACAGCTTCATGACAAATCCTTAGGGCAAATCCTTAGGTCAAGTCCTTATGTCAAATCATTAGCTCAAATCTTGGGGGGGCATTTCCGAGTATAGCCCCTTTTCATATCCTAACCGAAACAGCGTCTGGATGGCGCGGCGGCCCTCCGCCCCGTAGTCCAGGCTGTAGTGGTTCACGTACATTCCTACGAAGCAGTCGGCCAGACCTGCCTCCATGTCGCGCGCGAATTGCAGGGCGTAGCGCATGGCCTCCGCGCGATGTTCAAGAGCGTATTGAATGCTGTCCCGCAGCAGCGCGCTGGCCTCGATCTGGACCGGCTGCGGGAGATCGCGGCGGATGGCGTTCGCGCCCAGGGGGAGCGGCAGCCCGAACTGTTCCTTCCACCAGCGGCCGAGATCCACGGCGCAATGCAGCCCCATGCTGCCGTAGGTGAGCTGGCCTTCATGGATTAGCAGCCCGGCGTCCACGCTGCCTTCCTGCACCGCCTCCATAATCCGGTCAAACGGAACCACCACCGCCTCGAAGTCCGGCTCATAGATTTTCAAGACCAGATACGACGTCGTGAGCTTCCCGGGCACGGCGATTTTTCGTCCGCGCAGTTGGTCCGGCGAGAGTGCCTGCTTGCTGACGGTGATCGGCCCGTAGCCGTCGCCCAGGCTCCCGCCGCAGGGCATCAGAGCGTAGCGCTCGGTGATGTAGGGAAAGGCGTGGAAGGACACCGCGGTCACGTCCCACTGCCCTTCCATGGCCTGGCGGTTGAGCGTCTCGATGTCGGAGAGGTGGTGCCGGAACTCGAGCGCCGGCGAGCCGACCTTGCCCTGCGCCAGGGCGTAGAACATGAACGCGTCGTCCGAATCGGGACTGTGCGCCACCGTGATTTCCCGCTTGCTCATAGCTTCCTATGGCTTGCTCTTGGCTCGCATCCGTAAACGGCTATTATCACTTGCTCAGCAGGAAATTGCCAAGGATCAGGTGATCTATACCCGAGCAGAAGAAACTGCGCACGGCGTCCCGCGGGGAACAGACCAGCGGCTCTCCGAAGAGGTTGAAGGAGGTGTTGAAGAGCACGGGCAGCCCGCTGGCGCGGCCGAACGCCTCGAGCAGCTCCCAGAACAGAGGGTTGGCGTTACGGCGCACGACATGCACGCGGAGCCTCTGGGGACCTGCGCCGCCGTCCTTGCCTTCTTTGCCTTCCTGGGGCCGGCCGGGCAGGAGGTTCGCGGCGAAGGTTTTCTCCCACGGCGGCTGGATGCGGCCCACCGAGGCCAGGAACTTCGCCGTAGCCCCGTACTCGAAAAACTCGCCGGCGCGCTCTTCCGCCACCGAGGCGGCAAACGGGCGGAACTTCTCGCGGTGCTTGACGTACTCGTTCAGGTTGTCGCTGACGTAGGGGCCCAACGGGGAGCCGAGAATGCTGCGCGCGCCGAGGGCCCGCGGCCCGAACTCCGCCCGCCCCTGGAACCACCCCAGGATATGGTTCCGTTGCAGGATCGAGACCGCCTCGGCGAGAATTTCTTCTCGCGTCTGCAAGTAGCGGAAGCGCAGCTTGCAGTTCTCGAGCACGTCCTTGATCTCGGAGACGGAGTATTCCGGGCCGTAGTAGAGGTGTTCCAGGCGCATGCGCGGCGAGAGTCCGAGCAGGCTGTGGGCGCAGTAGAGCGCCGCCCCGAGCGCGTTGCCGGCGTTGCCGGCGGCGGGCTGCACGAAGACTTCCGGAAACATTCCCGAGGTTTCGAGCTTCTCGACCAGCAGCGAGTTGAGCGCCACTCCGCCGGCCAGTACGAGCGCCGCGCCAGGAGCGCGGGACGCCAGGCGGCATGCGATCTCAAGGACCACTTCTTCGAGAACCTGCTGCGCGCTCGCGGCGAGATCGGCGCGGGTCTGCTCCGAGAGCGGCTCCGCGGCAGGGATTCCCGTCGCCGCAAAAAACTTCTCCGCGAAGCCGCCGCGATCGCTGCGCGCCCCCAGGAAATAGCTCTGGTCCACCGACAGCAGGGAATCCCCATCGCGCTGCAGGATGCTCCGGAACACGGGTGCGTAGACGGGGTTTCCCCAAGCGCTCAGCCACTGCAGTTTGTGCTCGTCGCTGCCAGCTGCAAACCCGGCCAGCGCCGTGGCCCGGCTGAATACGTTGCCGAGCGAATCGGGGGCATAGGCGTCTTCGAGCGGCTCGATCCGGCTGCCCCGGGCGAGCGATAGGCTTCCGGTCTTGAGGTCGCCGGTTTCATCGAGCGTCAGAATGCCGGCCTCGTCAAACGGCGATGGGAAATAGGCCGCTGCGGCGTGGCAGAGGTGGTGATCGAGCACCAGAACTTTGCTGGCGGGAAAGTCCTGCTTGAGCTGTTTGGGACCCCAAGCCGCGACCGAAGCCTCGGCCGCGCCTCGGTCTCCCGTTTCGCCGTGCAAGGGCCGCGCCACGGCGATGTAATCCACGTTCTCCGGCCTGACCCGGCCCGCCTGCAGGCAGTACTGCATGGCGCGCGCGGGCAAACCGCTCGCCCGACGCACGCGCGCCAGCTTTTCCTCTTCGAGCGCCGCGACCAGCTCGGTTCCCCGCAGCAGCGCCGCCGCGGCGTCATGCCCGCCGCCGGAGATGCCCAGAATCGTGGGGGTGATCGTGGGAGTGGAAGATGCTTGCGTCATTGGCCTGTTGGCTGCCGTTCCGATGCGCCGGGAATAGCAGCGCCGCCGTCCGGGAGGGGCAATTGCGGCCAGCGAGACGCTGGCGCTTACCCAAGAAGCGATGAACCCGTGAGAGGGGAGAGAGGACTTTATTATACTTACTTGCGCTGTGTTTCCCAGTCGTAGTTTACGTCCGGGTCATTCCACGGAAGCCTTCCCTCGTCTGCGGGGTTGTAGTACTGGTCGGTGGCATAGACCAGCAACGCCGGCTCGGTCCCGACCACCTTGTAGCCGTGTCCCACGCCGGGCGGAATCAGGATTTGCCAGGAGCGCAGCGCGCCGGCATACAGGGTGTTGGTCTGGCCGAACGTGGGAGAATCCGTCCGCAGATCGTAGAGCATCACCTGCAACAGCCCGCAGACCGGCGACCATAAATCCGCTTGCCGCAAATGGTAGTGGATGGCCTTGATGGTGCCCGGATAGGAGAGCGCAGCCGAAACCTGCAAGCGGCCGGCGGGCGCGAAGCCCTGCGCTAATCCTTCTCCCTGGCTCTCGGGCCCCCAGCGGAACAACTCCTGGAAATAGCCGCGATCGTCCGGCCGGACCGCCAAGGGCGCCAAGCGGACTCCCTCAATCCGACCTGCGGCGTCGCTTGAATCAATGAGCGCTCCCCGCCCCTTGCCGCCTCCCCGGACCACACCCAACTCGATCCCTTCCGCTTTCGCCACCGCGCGCCATTCAGTCCGTGGCACTGTTTTCAACACCGCGAAAACCCTCCGTTGTTAGAGCAAGCCATCATCGTATCAGGTTTCCGGTGTTAGGTGTTAGGTGCCAGGTACAAAACCCAGGCCGTTCGACCTAACACCTAGCACCTGACACCTGACACCTATTCCAGGTTCCTTCCCAGTTTGGAACTGCTTCCCGATGTGGTCCTCGGAGCGGACCGCTCCGGATTTGGGAAGCGGGGGGAACTGACGAGATGCCAATCAGTTAGCAGACCAGCGGAAAGCCGGGGAGGTTTGGGGGATGCCGTGCATAGAGCAAGACATCCTTAGCTAGGAGGACCTTTCCTGTGGCTGCTGCTGCCGTCCGACTTTGCCCCGCTGTCGAGCGGCTGCAGGAAAGGCCTGTGCAGCCCGCCGCCGCCTCGACCGCGGCGCGAGAAGAGCGCAAGTCCAGACCTCCTGTCCAACCGGCCGAACGCGAGCGGCTGCTGTTGCTGCATCTGCCGCAGGTGCGCCTGGTGGCGGAGTCTCTGCGGGTGCGGCTGCGGTTTGCCATGGAGTTCGAGGACCTGGTGAGCTACGGAGTCATCGGGCTGCTCAAAGCCATCGAACGCTTCGATCCCGAGCGGGGCGTGCTGCTCAAGACGTATGCCGAGCACCGCATTCGGGGCGCCATTCTGGACGGCGCTCGCGCCATGGACTGGCTGCCGCGCGGCGCTCGGCAAAGAGGGCGGATCGAGCCAAGGGTAGAGCCAAGGGTAGAGCCAAAGCTCGCCCGCCCATCGCGGGGCGTCCCGGCGGCCGCTGCTGCCGTCCGCTATCCCCTGGCCTGCATGGAAATCCTCTACGCCGGAGCCAACCTGGAAGTGTTCGAGAGCTTGTCTTATAAGGCCGGTTTGCGGGGCCTGTTCGGCCAAGTGGAAGACGATCCGGAGGTTGCCTTGGAGCGCGCCGAGATGCGAGGCCTGCTGGCCCATGCCCTCAGCCGTCTCCCGGAGCGGCATCGCACCGTGCTGGAACTCTACTATGGGCAAGAGCTGAGCATGAAGCAGATCGGGCAGATGCTGCGGATTCACGAATCTCGCATTTCGCAGCTCCACGCCGCGGCCGTGAAACGGCTCCGCAGCACATTGGCGCCCGAGCTGGCGCGAAAGGCGGCGAGCCGGGCCGCTCAGCCGCCATCGGCCAAACCCGCAAAGTACCGGCTCACCGCCGCCCAGTCGTCTTCCGTATCCACCCCGATGGTGTCTGCGGCGGTCTCCGCCACGTGAATCGGGATGCCGTGCTCGAGGAACCGCAACTGCTCCAGACGCTCGGTCTCTGCGAGCGGGGAAACGGGCAACTCCCGAAACCGCTCAAGCGCCGCGCGCGTGTACGCATACAGGCCCAAGTGCTTGTAGAAGCCCAGGCCGGAGGCGGGGTTTCGGGGATAGGGAATCGGGGCGCGGGAAAAGTACACGGCCTCGCCGCGAAGATTGGTGACCACTTTGACCACGTTGGGATTTTCCGCCTCGGCGGGATCGAGCGGCGTCTTGAGCGTGGTCACCTGCACTCCGGCGCGCTCTCCGGCCGTTGCGGCCGCCCCTGGATTCCCCGCCGCGAAAAACGGCTCGAGCAGCAGGCGCAGATGCTCCGCCGTCAGCATCGGCTCATCGGCCTGAATATTCACGAAGAGATCGTTGCAGCGCGTGTCGGCAGGGAGCTTCTCGACCACTTCCAGAATGCGCTCCGTGCCGCTGCGATGTTCGCGCGCCGTCATCAATACAGGAATCCCGTTCTCGACGCAGCACGCGCGGACCAGCTCGGAGTCGGTAGCTACCCACAGCTCGTCGAACAGCGGTGAGAGGCGCGCCCGCTCGTAGACGATCTGGACCATCGGCTTGCCGCAGATCGGCAGCAGGACTTTCCCCGGCAGGCGCTGCGAGTCGTACCGCGCCGGGATCAC
>CAYWWM010000134.1:0-7108 GCA_964461735.1 uncultured Solibacteraceae bacterium
CTTCTGCTCGGACAAGCTCTGAGCGCCGATACACCCACCACCCAGAACCAGCCTGAGTTGCGCGAGCAGGTGCGGCACGAGCTGGTGATGCTGCCCTGGTATTCGGTGTTTGACAACTTGGAGTACACCATGGACGGCGACGTCGTGACGCTCACCGGGCAGGTCACGCGCCACTCGCTGAAGAACGACGCCGAGCGCGCCATGCAGCGCCTCGAGCGCGTCAGCAAGGTTGTCAACAATATCGAGGTATTGCCGCTATCCACCGCTGACAACTGGATCCGCGTGGCGGCCTATCGCACGCTCTACAACGGGAACAGCCCGCTGGCGCGCTACGGCGCAGGCGCCGTGCCGCAGATTCACATCCTGGTGAAGAACGGACACATCACGCTGGCCGGCTTCGTGGACCGCGCAAGCGACAAGACCCTGGCCGCGCTGCTCATCCGCTCCGTGCCCGGCGTCTTCACGGTGACCAATTCGCTCCAGTCATAACAAGGTGAGTTGTGAATGGTGAGTGGTGAGTAGTAAGGCATCCGAGCCGCGCGTGCGGCCCATCCGCAGAGTGCGCAGATTTCGCAGAGAAGAAGAACGGAACGAAACACAGGTTTCCTTCTCTTCTGCGTAATCTGCGAAATCTGCGGATTCTGTTTTGGTTCACCATTGACGCCGCGTGAAGTCGCCAGTACATTGGGGCGTCTTCTCTTTGATCGCCGCCAGGAGAATGCGATGGCTCCGTCCGATGCGCAGCTCAGAAAAACTCTGTTGCAAGCGTGCCGGATTCTCGACCACTACGGCCTGGTCCACGCCTACGGCCACGTCAGCGCGCGCTCGGGCGACGGGCAGACGATCCTGATCACGCCGCGCAGAGGCCCCGCACTCATCCGCTCGCCGCACGAGATGCTGCGCCTGGACCTGGATGGAAACCTCATCCCGGATCGAAAGGCAACCGCCAAACTCAACAAGCAGTTAGCGGCGACTCTGAAACTTCCTCTGGAATTATTCTTGCACACCGAAATCTTCCGCTCTCGCCCGGACGTAAATGCCGTCTGCCGCTTCCACGGCAAGTTCGCCAACGTGCTGAGCGTGCTGCAGCGCACACTTCGCCCGGTGCATGAGCTGGCTCTCCCGGTGGGGCCGCAAGTCCCGCTGTTTGACACCCCGGAGCTGATCTCTTCTTCCGTTATCGGCCGTCGGATGGCCGCCGCGCTCGGCTCGGCTTGCGCTCTGCTGCTGCGCGGCAACGGCCAGTTAACCGTCGGCACAAGCATTGAAAAGGCTATTGAGGAGGCTGTCGTCAACGCCATTCATCTCGAGACGTCGGCGGAAATGCAGTGGCGCGCGCTCGCCCTCGGCGAGCCGGCCTGGATCACCGGCGATGAATTCGCCAAACTCGCCCGGCGCCAATACGAAGCCGTCTTGCGGCCGTGGGAGTATTATCGGAACCGCAGCCGAGGGTCCTAGCCATGAGGCTCGTTCCTGTCGCTGCCAGCGTTGACTGGCAGCCCACTGATGTCGTAGAATTACGTTTGTAGTAATTAGTAATAATGATCCTGTTTGATGCATCCACGCTGATCCTGCTGGCCAAGGCCGAGTTGCTGGAAACGTTGCTGAACCATGTAAGACAGCCGGTTGTTATTCCGCAGGAAGTTGCAAAGGAGTGCTGTGGGGCTAAACGGTCCTTGGACGCACTGATGATTCAGAAGGCTATTGATAACGGGCAAATTGGGGTGTTGTCGGTTCGGAGCAGGAAACTGTCGGCGGAGATTCGCAGCGACTTCCCGCTCGGAAAAGGAGAAGCAGAGGTGCTGACGCTGGCGGCGGAAGCACGAGAGCGAGCCATTGTAATAGCGATAGACGACCGGCACGGGATCAACGCCTGCAAACTTCTGCAGGTCCCCTTTGCCACGGCCATCAGCATCCTGATTGCGATGGTCGAGAATGGGTGGGTGGAACAGCGGGAGGCATTGCGCAAGTTGGATGCGCTGGAACGATACGGTCGCTATAAAGCGGCCATTGTCGCCGAAGCCCGTTCCCAACTGGAGGCAAGAAAATGACGAAGACGATGAGCATCCGGATGGACCAGGATAATTACGAATTCCTGAACCGGCTCTCCAAGGAAGAAAACGGCGACCTCTCCAAGGCGGTGCGTGCGCTCGTTTCCAAGGGCCGGGTTCTGCTGGCCGTAGAACGATATAAGAACGCGGAAGTTTCGCTTGGAAAGGCCGCGGAGATTGCGGGCATTTCTATCGGACAGATGATCACCGTCCTGGCAGCCTACGGAGTGGAGAGCAACCTGGGTCAGGATGACTACCGAATCGGGATCGAAAACCTGAAGAGGGTATTGTAAGGGATGCGGAGAAGGTTCCAGCGGTAACGGGAAAGGCGTTAGATCGTGTTGGTTGTTGTCCGCTCCTTCGCGGTTGTGGCTCTGACTGCGACTACCGCGACTTCAGGGAATCGTAGCGGTCTTCGGGTCTGCTTTCCAACGAGGTCGGCAAGCCGCGCGGCGCCCAACCGGGGAAGACCAGGCAGCCGCAGTGATCCATTTCGCCGCCGTAGCCGCCGCGCATGTCCACGACATTGGCGAACCCGGCGGCGAGCAGCATTTCGGCTGCCCGGTAGGATCGCTGCCCCCGTTGGCAGCCGCAAATGATTTTGGCGTCCTTCGGGAAATGGCGCGCAACGATCTCGACGAACTGCGGATTGGGCGCCATGCCGCCGCGCATCGGATCCACATCCAGGAGGGGAATGTTCTTCGCTCCGGGAACGTGTCCCGCGTCGAACTCGCCGACCGTGCGCACGTCCAGGTAGACGTAGCCTTGCCCGGAGTCGAGCAGAGTCTTCGCTTCGTCAGGACTAATTCGCTTCACGTCCATAGCAAGACAGTGGTTAGTGAGTAGTGAATAGTGGTTCGTGGAAGAGACGGCCACCTGCTCAGAAAGACAATGCCGCGTTGCGCCGCTTTCCGGCCTCTTGTCCGGAGCCTTTCCCCTCATCCGGGGTGGTAAAAGATCATGCGGGCTACGATCGCCCGTAGTAATCCGCGTTGATCTTGATGTAGTCCTTCCACTTGTCGGGGAGCTCGTCGAGCGCGAAGATCGCCGTCACCGGGCAAACCGGGACGCACGCCCCGCAGTCAATGCACTCGACCGGGTCTATGTAGAGCTGCGTAGCGGGGTCGTGGTTCGCCTCATCTTTCTTCGGATGAATGCAATCCACCGGACAGGCGTCCACGCAGGCCGTGTCCTTGGTTCCAATACAGGGTTCTGCAATTATGTATGCCATCGGAATCCTTTAAGCTTGTCGTTCGTTCGATCGGTTGTTCTTTGGAGTGGTAATCCCCAGCCTCGCCGCTCCCCAACCCGTTACGCTCCGTTGGAGGCCTTCTTCAAGGCAAACACCATGCGGAGGATTCGTTCCTGTTCGGAGGTGGGAAAGTCGCGAATCCGCTTGCGGTTGTCCAGCAGCGCCATACCCAGCGAAGAGCTGAGCGCCGGATAGCGCCGCAACAGGTCCTCCACGCGCTCGTCCACGGACACCGCCACGCCGTGGCCGTGCAGGGACATTCCGGGCAGTTTGCGTTTGCGCGGCTTCGGTCGGCGCGCGGCTGCGCCCTTCTTGTTGGAAATCGCTACCGGCATCGTCTCTCCCCAGGGCCGCTGCCGAACCGGTTGCCCTGCTTTCACATTCAAATGGCGTGACAGTTCGACGCACGGCCCGCGACTGCAAGGACCGAAGTCATTATATCCAAACCGGGCCGAGAAGTAAACAGTAATGTTTTAATAGAGATGCCGCTGCCACAGACCTGCCGTCACAACGGGAGCGGCCTTTGGTAGTTATCTCCTGTGTAATCAGCCGGTTGCTGTATTGGGACAGAAAATAGACGGGGAGTCATTGCCTGCTGAGGGACCCCGCATTCTTGAATCTGGGGCTCTCTCGGGAATCCGGGAATTCCACATCTCGGGACTGCCGCCGCATCTCGCCAAAGATTTAGCTGCCGGCCACCAAGGACCGGGCACTGGCATGAGACACCTGCCGCCTGACACGACTTGGCATCCCGAATTCCCGATTTGCGCGGCGGATGGTATAAAGTATGTCTTTGCTCTGATAGGGATGATCGGGGAAGCGGCATGTTGGACCTTGGGTTTGTCCGGGAAAACTTCGAGCACGTCGAGCGGAAACTTGCCCAGCGCGGCATGGCGGGCGCCCTCGACAATTTTCGCGACGTGGACAGTAAGCGCCGCAAGCTGCTGACCGAGGTTGAGGCTCTCAAGAGTCGCCGCAATCTGGCGAGCGAGGAGATTGGCCGCCTCAAGCAGCAAGGTCTGGACGCCGCAGACCGCATCCGGGAAATGCGTCAGGGTTCCGACGAGATCAAGCGCCGGGACGAAGAAGTGCGGCGGCTTGATGACGAGCTGCGGCAAATCCTGACCAACGTTCCGAACGTCCCGCACCCCAGCGTTCCCGTGGGACGGTCCTCCGAAGAGAATCAGGAGATCCGCCGCTGGGGCGAGCCGCCCGCGTTCGCTTTTCCGGCCCGGCCGCACTGGGAGATCGGCGAAGCGCTCGGCATCCTCGACCTGGGACGCGCGGCCAAGATCGCGGGCGCCCGCTTCGCCGTCTATTGGGACCTCGGGGCGAAGCTCGAACGCGCGCTCGCCAACTTCATGCTTGACGTGCACGCCCGCGAGCACGGCTACCGCGAAGTGCTTCCGCCGGCCATCGTCAATTCCGCCAGCTTGTTTGGAACGGGCCAGCTCCCTAAATTCTCCGCAGACTTGTTTCGCCTGGAGAATACCGACCTCTGGCTGATTCCTACGGCGGAGGTGCCGGTCACGAACCTCTTTCGAGATGAAGTCCTCGACGCCGCCGATCTGCCGGTGAGCCTGGCGGCCTATACGCCGTGCTTCCGCAGCGAAGCCGGCTCCTACGGCAAGGAGACGCGCGGCATCATCCGCCATCATCAGTTTCAGAAGGTCGAGATGGTGAAGTTTGCGCATCCCTCGTCCTCCTACGAAGAGCTGGAGCGTCTGACCGGCCATGCCGAAGCCCTGCTGCAAAAGCTCGGCTTGCCGTACCGCGTCGTGGCGCTCTGCACCGGCGACCTCGGTTTCAGCGCGGCGAAGACCTACGATCTCGAAGTCTGGCTGCCCGGCCAGGGCGTCTACCGCGAGATTTCCTCGTGCTCCAACTTCGAGAGTTTTCAGGCGCGCCGCGCCAACATCCGCTTTCGCGCCGGCGGGAAGGGAAAGTCCGAGTTCGTGCACACGCTCAACGGCAGCGGCCTGCCCACCGGCCGCACCTGGATGGCGATTGTCGAGAATTACCAGCAAGCCGACGGCAGTGTCGTGATCCCGGAAGTTCTCCGCGGCTACCTCGGCGGCGCCGAGCGCATCACCGCGGCGGGCAGTCTTGTTTCCAAGTAGGACGGGCGGCCGGCACGCACATCTAGGACAGGCAAGCGGAGGGAATTCTACAAGGGGTTTGACAAAGGAGGAACCGAACAATGGCTCTCGATCCGGTCAATGCGCAACTCTTGTTCCAAATCTATGATCTGCGGCGCGAGGAAAGGATGCGCCGCGCGCGGGGATGGTTGATCTCCAGCTTTTGGGCGGAGAACCTGGAAGAGTTCGGCATGCTATGCCCGCCCGGCAGCGACGAGAACGCCTACTACCGCATGGTGACCTCTTACTGGGAAATGGCTGCGTCGGTCATCAATCGCGGCATGCTCGATGAAGAACTCTACTTCGAAAACAACGCCGAGGGCTTGCTGGTCTGGCTGCGTGTGAAGGGCGTTACGCAGCAGATGCGGGCGGGAGGGAAAAATCCCTTGCTGCTGCGCAACCTCGAAACGGTTTCCGACAAGCACGTGAAGTGGTTTGAAACGCATGCGCCGGGCGCGCTCGCGGAAACGCTGAAACGCCTCGAAACCATGCGGCAGAAACCCGAGGCGCTGGAGCGCTAGCGCATGACCCGGACAGCCTCCCGCCGCAGCGCTAAACCCGAAACCGCGCTCGCGCAAGCCGTGCGCAATTCCTTGAATCTTCCCGGATTGAAGGTGGACGTGCGCCGCGTCAGGACGCGCCGCGCCTGGCGCTTCCGCCTGCACAAGGGAACCGTCGCTTCCGGCTGGATCGAGCTCAACGACGCCGCGGCCCGCATCATGCAGGACCTGGCGATCCTGCCCGCTCTGTATCTCGGAACCTTCCGTGTTGCTTACCAGGAGCTGCGCGAGCTGACCGAGACCGACGATCGAACCACAAAGGCACGAAGACACAAGGAAAAAGCAATGTTGTAGGTTTGTCCTTGGTGATCTTAGTGTCTTTGCGGTGCTGCGTTTTTGGAACAAGACATGCGATTCGCCGACGTTGAAATCACTCCCGTGCTCGACGGCCACTTTCATCTCGACGGCGGCGGCATGTTCGGTGTCGTCCCGCGCGTGGTTTGGGAAAAGAAGCTCGCGCCCGACTCGCGCCACCGCGTGCGTCTCGCGGTGCGGTGCCTGCTGGTCCAAACCGGAAGCCGCACCATCCTGATTGACTCGGGGCAGGGAAACAAGCAGTCGGAAAAATTTCTGGAGCGCTACACCGTCGAGCAGCCCGCGACGCTTCTCGACGAGCTTGCCCGCCGCGGCGTCCGCCCTGCGGACGTGACCGACGTCGTCAACTGCCACCTGCATTTCGACCACGCCGGCTGGAATACCGTGCGCGACGGCAACCGCCTGGTCCCCACCTTCCCGAACGCCCGCTACTGGTCGCAGCGCGGCGAGTGGGAGCGCGCCCGGCATTCGCACTCCGAGCGCGATCACGCCAGCTTCAGCCCCGACGACTACCTTCCGCTCGATGAGCCGCGCTGGGAACTCGTCACGGGCGAGCACACCGTCGCCCCCGGCGTCCACATCCTCCCCGTTCCCGGCCACTCGCTCTATACGCAGGGCGTTCTGATCCGCGCCGGCGATCAGACCGTCGCGTTCTTAGGCGACCTGATTCCGACCACCCACCACGTTTCCCTCGCCTGGATCGCCGCCTTCGACCTCCACCCCGTCGAAACCCTCGCCACCAAGCGCCGCATCCTCCCCCGCGCCGTCCAAGAGAAATGGATCTGCGTCTTT
>CAYWWM010000135.1:0-7099 GCA_964461735.1 uncultured Solibacteraceae bacterium
GGCGAACCGGTTGCACCCGACGCCGCCTTGCGCCTGCGCAGCGCTCCGATGCCGACGGAGAAAAAAACATCCCAAGGCGATTCAGCAACTCCCTGAAAGAGCTTCTCCCGTTCGCGGCCGTCACCCTTCTTTACCTGGCGCTGCGCTTTTTGGTCCTGGCAGGGCGGCCCGGAACCTCGGCTTGGATTTCGCCGCAGGATGTGATCTTGACGGCCCCGTCACTCGCGGGGTTCTATCTCCGGCAGCTCCTCTGGCCCGATGGCTTGAGTCTTTTCTATGATTTCCCGATCCGCTCAGCCGCGACCCTGCTGTCTTTCTGGATTCCGCTGCTCATGCTGTGCGGCTTGGGGGCCTGCGGTTGGGCCCTCTGGCGGATGAGCCGGGACACCAGCGTACCTGCCGCAATGATCTGGCTGGCAGCTCCACTCCTGCCGACGCTGCAGATCGGCTTCTTTACGCACGACGATTTCGTCCACGACCGCTATTTGTACTTGCCGAGCGTTGGCATGGCAATCGCAGCCGCATTCGTACTGAGTAGACTCGTCACAGAAGACACTCCTTCCCGCGTACGACTTTTGGGTACGGCAGCAGGGCTGCTTCTCCTGGCGGGTCTAGGAATTTCCACTGCCGTTCAAGCCGCCCCGTGGCGCGACAATCTATCCCTGTACACTCATGCCGTGCAACGCTCTCCCGGAAATACTCTGGCGTGGAACAATCTCGCAGTCCAGTATGTCGAGTTCGAGCGATGGGAAGATGCCGCGAGAATTTATGAAGCCATCCTGGCGGATCGCCCTGATTTTTGGCTCGCGAATTATAATTACGGCTATTTGAACTATCGGTTGCAGCGCTACGACCGGGCGGAACAGTATTTGCGTAAAGCGGCCGCTCTCAATCCTCAGGATGGGGATGCCCATGCTTATCTAGGACTGACCTACTTCCGCCAAAACCGCTTGCCCGAAGCGGCCGCGCAACTCCGCGCCGCGATCGCCAGGAAACCGGGAGGCGAGGGTTTTCATCTGGGCCTGGGCCTGATTCTTTTGCAGCAGGGGGACCATGCGGGAGCCCGCGCGGAGTTCGCCGCGGAGTTACAGTATCACCCCGGGAGCCAAGCCGCCCGCACTCAGGCAAGGCTGCTGGAATCCCCGTCAGAACGTTCCGAACAGTAAGCGGTGCGGCTGGGACTGGCGGAGGGCCGGAAGAGCTTGCGCACGGCTGAACGCGTACACTGACACCCGCGGGACGCCGAGATCAATAACTCTGGGCAAAAAAAAGAGGAGAGCGGATTGGCGCTCTCCTCGCTAGCATCTCGGCGAGCCGCGCATTACATCGGCGTAGTCACGCCGAAGGCGCAGCCTGTGCCAGTGGCAGTCGTGGCAGCCCCCGTAGTATTCCGACCGACCACGTTGGTCTGATCCGTGCAGAACGTGCTGGTCCCCGAGGAGCCGGGTCCCACGGGCGTTGCCGACACCGAGAACGACGGGTTCGGAGTGGCTGACGTCGGCGCAGCAACCGAGGGCACATATTGGAACGAGTAGCCGCTCTTGACCGGCGCCGCAGCGCTCAACACGGCGTCGAGCAGGTCCGACGCCGCGGAAGTGGGCGCCGTAGACGGAGACATGGCCGTCAAGGCCCCCGCGTAGCCGATGCCGTAGGTGGATGAATAGGTCACGTTCGCCGTGGCGATCGTCCGCAGCGAAGCCGCCGCGGAAGATTCGTTGGCAGCCATCCGGGAACGCAACAGGTTCGGTACCGCAATCGCCGCGATGATCAAGATGATCGCGACCACAATCAGAAGCTCAATCAGCGAAAACCCTTTTTCTTTTCTCATACCCTCCTCTTTCCTTCGAGTGTTCCAAACGTTCCTTTGCCATGCTGGTTTCGCAGCCCCATCTGCTAACCATCGGTACTTCTGAGCAAATTCCATTCCAACTTCCGTCCGTGGCCGGTATATTACTGCTTATTTTTCTTTTTATCAACAGTTTATGTGGCTATTTTCTCATTTGCCACGCCGCCATCGAAACCTCCCTTCCACCCTCATGACAGAAAATGTCATCTGATTTCGACATAAATAGTCGCAAGTCCGACTCGGCAGGCTGTCTCGGCCAAGCAAGGGGTGGTATACTGTCTGCCGCCAGATGGGAAAGCTTCTCGTGAAACACCCGCGCGCTGCTCTCCGTGCGGGTCTCGGTTCCATGAACCAGCGTATTTCCTTCCCTGTGTTCTCCGAACGGCTTGTTTCGTGGGGCGGGTTCTTTTCATACGCCCTGCTCCTTGCCGTCACATTCGTTCTCTATGGACCGACGGTGTATTTCGATTTCGTCTCGGATGACATTGGGTACGTCGTCGAGAATTATCGAATCCAAGGGCAGACGCTGAGCCATTGGCGGGCCATGTGGACCATTCCGTTCTCCGGACAATATGCCCCGCTCCACCAAACCGTCCTGGCCGCCGTCTACTTTTTCTCCGGTTTCGACCCATTCGGGTATCATCTCGTCCAGCTTCTGCTCCACGGCGCTTGCGTCTGTCTGCTGTACTTTGTTCTCGCACAGCTCGAATCCGCGCGGATCGCCCTGCTGGCGTGCCTGCTGTTTACCGTCCATCCCCCCAATATTGAGACCGTGGCCTGGATTTCCGAGTCCAAGAGCACTCTGGCCTTTCTATTCTTTCTGCTATCCTTCTGGTTCTTTCACCGGCTGCGCACCCGCGGACGCCCGACGGACGGCCTCCTCTGCGCTTTGTTGTTGGTTCTTTCGCTGCTCTCCAAAATCAATACCGTGGTAGCACCCGCCGTTTTCCTGCTCTACGATTACCGGCAGGGAGTCGCCTGGACCAGAAAAACAGCGGCGAGCCTGGCCTGCTTCTTCCTGATCAGTGCCGTCTTCGTGGGCCTCACTCTGGCCTACACCTCCTCGGCCTTCCCGGCGTTCCCCGAACGGCTTTTGGATGGCGCCATCCTCGACGTGCCCGCGTCCCCGCTCGATTTTTCCCGGGGTTATTTTGGCGGCGTGGGAGTTCATCTGCTGAACCTGCCGCGCTTTCTTTTCTTCTACATTCGGATGGTCTTCGTCCCGTATCCTTTGTCGGCGTGGCATATGTTTCCGATCTACACGGAGCTCAACTGGATCGCCGGCGCGGCGTGGATTGGGTTGCTCGGGCTGCTGTGGGTCCTGTATCGCAGCCCTCGCGGCGTGCAGTTCTGGCTGCTCTGGTTCGTTGTCTTTCTGGCGCCGGTGCTGCAACTGGTTCCCAATCCAACCTGGGTCGCCGACCGCTATCTGTACATTCCCGTGGTGGGCGCATTCGTGCTGACGGCCCGTCTGTTTTTTTACGTCTTCGACCGCATCCGCAAGCCTTGGGCGCGGCTCGCATGGGTAGCCGCGATGGCGGCGATCCTGCTGGCATTCGCCTGGCAAACGGATCGCCACTTGCCCGTGTGGCAGGATCATCTTGCGTTCTGGGAAGCGACTGCCGGAACCTGCCCGACATCGGCTTTCTGCCACGGCCGGTGGGGGCAGGCGCTGCTGCGGGAAGGACAGACCGACCTCGCCTTCCGGGAATTGTTCGAGGCCATCCGCATCCGTCCGGCGCCCCAGTATTTCATCTATTTGGGGGACGCCTACACCGACGGCCCCGGCGACTATGAGCAGGCGCTGCGAGCCTACCGCGCTGCGCAGGAAGCCGCGGGCGAGTTGCCGTTGTTCGTGCTGGCCAAGATCGCCAAGGTGCATTACCTGGCCGGCGACTTGCCGCAGGCCCGCCGCGTGATTGACCTGGGCCGGAAAGCGGACTCCGACGATCCCGCCCTGCTGTTGGTGGACGGGTTTCTGGAATGGAAACTTGGCAATCGGGAAGCAGCCAGAACTTCGCTGCGCCGCGTCCTGGTGCTGAACGAGCTCTACCCGCGCAGCGCTGCGGAGTTTTTCAATTATTACTGGGCCAGACCCGCGGAAGTGAGGCAAATGATGGCCGAGCTAGGACCTCTGTAGTGCCATCCCGCAGAAGTAGCGATGAACCCGCGAGTCGGACGTCAGCTCCGGATGGAATGTTCCCGCAAGCCGCAATCCCTGCCGAACCAGTACGGGCCGACCTTCCAGACGCGCCAGCACCTGCGTGGCTGGACCCGCCTCCAGGATGACGGGGGCACGGATCAGCACCGCTTCGAGCGGCCTTCCCGCCTCCGGGCCAGTGTCAATATCTGGTGCAGGATCAATGATTTGGATGGAGCTCGCGAGCTGCCGCCCGTAGGCGTTGCGCCGCACCGTCAGGCGCATCAGGCTCAGGCTCGGCTGGGACGGATTCTCGACCCGGTCCGCCATCAGGATCGCCCCGGCGCAGGTTCCGAAGACCGCATGGACTTCCGCGAACTGCCGGATCGGGTCCAATAAGCCTTCTTCTTGCAAGAACTTCAAGACGGTTGTGCTTTCTCCGCCGGGGAGGATCAGTCCCGCCAAGTTGCAAAGCTCGGAAGCTTTGCGCACGAATCGGAACGGAACACTGAGGCGCGCAAGGGTTTGGCTGTGCGCCTGAAAATCACCTTGAACCGCCAGAATGCCGATTATGGAAGAGCTCAACATGGGTCTGCTACCAGCCATTGTAGCTCGATTTGTTCCCTATTCATGGAGCCCCTGCTCGGCCCCGTGCCTTCTCAGCTCTTCCAACAACCTCCTCAGCTTCTCATTCGCAGGGTTGATGCTGAAGGCCTTCCTGAGGTGCGTCATGGCCTCGCCAATCTTACCCTCACGAGCCAGGGCAACCCCCAGGTTGAAGTGCGCTTCCTCGTAGTCTGGCTTGAAACGCACGGCTTCCAGGTAATGGTTCTTGGCTTCGGCGCTCCTGCCTAGCTGGTCGAGCATGGCCCCCAGGTTGTTGTGTGCCGCTGCATGGTTGGGCTTGAAGCGCAGAGCCTCGGCGTAGTGCGCCAGAGCCTCACGGCTCCTTCCTGGTTGGTCCAGTGCAACTCCCAGGTTGAAATGGGCATTCGCATTGGCCGGCTCGAGGCGCAGGGACTCGGCGTAGTGCGTCAAGGCCTCGCCGATCTTTCCTTCCCTCGCCAAAGCCGTTCCCAGGTTGTTGTGGGCAACATAGTTCCCGGCTGTAACTTCCAGCGCTCGCGTCCAGAGCGCAGTGTTGCTTTCCCAATACCGGACTTGGCTCCCCGCGGCGACCGCGCATGCGCAGATCACCATGCCTGCTGCGGCCGGAAGCACGATGCTCCGAGAGGGCCAGCGGCCGAGGAGGTCGGGAATGCCCCATCCTACCGTGATAAACAACCCAATGAGGGGGACGTACGTGTAGCGATCCGCCATCGCTTGCCCTCCCACTTGAACCAGTCCAATTACGGGCACCAGCGTCCCCAGATACCACAGCCAGCCTACCGGAAGGTAGAGATTTCGCGGCCAAGAGCGAACCACCAGGCCAGTCACCCCAAGCAGCACAAACAGGCTTCCGAACACCATCCAGCCAGGGAGTGTTTCCGGATAGGGATAGAAGGCCGAAAGACGGACTGGCCAAAGCATTTTGGCGATGTAGGCAACGTAGGAAATCACGGCGTTCGCGGCTCGAAAATCGAGGGGCATGGCCTCGAACCCGCCGACCGCCCCCGCTCGCTGCTGGACTACGAAGGTCACCATGCTGGAGGCGGCGGCGAGACCGAAGAGCGGGAGTTTTTCCCAAACTAGCCGGGCGCCGCTCGGCCATTGCACCCGCAGAGACCATCCCAGGCGGCCCGAGGAATCGGTGGGGAGGGTTACACGGCCCAAGGGCCAAACGTCCAGCAGAAGAAGCACGAAGGGAAGCGTCACCAGCATCGGCTTTGCCATCAATCCCAGGACGAAGAACAGCGCGACCACGAAATAGCGTCCTAACCGAGGCCGTTGCACGTACCAGACGTATCCCCAGAGCGTGAGCATCGCGAAAAGCGTGCTCAGGACGTCCTTGCGCTCGGACACCCAAGCCACCGACTCGACGTGCAGCGGATGAACGGCAAAGAGCCCAGCCACAAACGCGCTCCGGCCGAGCCGGCCCGTCATCTGCCGCAACAGGCCGAACAGCAGGAGCGTATTGGCGATGTGAAAGAGCACGTTCGTGGCATGGTGACCGGGGGCATGCAGGCCGTAAATCTGAACGTCCAGCATGTGCGACAGCCAGGTCAGCGGGTGCCAGTTGGCGAAGTAGCCGGTCGTAAATGCCCACCGCACACCCTCCCAAGTCAATCCCCGTAAGACATACGGGTTTTCGCTCACATATTCCGGGTCGTCAAATCCATGGAAACCGTACTGCCGCACCGGAGCATACACGGCCACGGTCACCGCCACGAGCCCTAGGGCAAACCACAGAGTCCGACCTGGGCTGACGTCATTGGAATTGGAAACCGGGGAATCGGGGGTCTGGCTCTCGGGGCTCATCGGGTACCGGCCGAAACTGGCGCCTGGCTGCAGATCATCCGCAGGTGGATTTTCCATCTTTGGCAGTAATCGCGCAGTAATCGCATTGTTCCGCAGAGGTGCGATTACCAGCCTCGCGTCTGGAGCAGGTCTTTTTCCTCCAGGCGAGCGATGTCGAGGCCGCGCATCGCCTCGCCGAGTTGCGCGCAACATTGGAGCAGCACGGCGGGATCGTTGTAATGCGTCACGGCTTTCACGATGGCCTTGGCGCGGCGCTCCGGATCGGAGGACTTGAAGATGCCCGAGCCGACGAACGCGGCCTCGGCCCCGAGCTGCATCACCAGCGCGGCGTCGGCGGGCGTGGCGATGCCGCCGGCCGAGAAGTTCGGCACGGGCAGGCGGCCGTCACGCGCGACCTGCTTGACGAGCTCATACGGCGCGCCCATTTTCTTCGCTTCGCTCATCAGCTCTTCTTCGGGAAGCGTAGCGAGCAGCTTGATCTCGCGCACGATGGCGCGGATATGCCGCACGGCCTCGACCACGTTGCCCGATCCGGCTTCGCCCTTCGTGCGGATCAGTGCCGCGCCTTCGGCGATGCGCCGCAGCGCCTCGCCCAGGTTCCGCGCGCCGCACACGAACGGCACCGCAAACGCGTGCTTGCTGATGTGGTGCTCCTCGTCGGCGGGCGTCAGGACTTCGCTCTCGTCAATGTAGTC
>CAYWWM010000136.1:0-7091 GCA_964461735.1 uncultured Solibacteraceae bacterium
GCGGATGAATCAATCGTTGCAACAAACCTGGGCGTCCTTGCAAACCTGCGTGGAGCAGGCCCGGGAGACGCCCGACACGCCGTCCCTCCATGCCGCCCGGATCGCGGCCAAGAAGGTCCGCTATCTCATCGAAGTGATGTGCGCCCTCGACGTTCCCGGAAGCGAGCCGGCGCTCGACAGTCTGCGCCGCCTGCAACGGCATCTCGGCGACTGGCATGATCTCGAAGTTCTGGAGGAGATGCTGCTCGCCATGGCGGCCCAGCCGGGGTTTCTGAGCGATCGGCTCGAACTCGCCATGGACGTCGAGCGTCTGGTGCTGCGGAACCGCAAGAGCAAGTTCCGCTACGTGGAACAGTTTCTGCGAATCACGGGCGGCTCGGAGGAGTGGCTGCGCCTGGAGGGTTGGGTCCGGGACTTTCTGGCCGGCGCCGAAGCGCCTCCGCGCGAGCAGGAATTTCAACTCCCGGCTTTGGCGCCGCCCCGCGCCTGACCTCCCGGCAATTCCACCAGCGCGGGTTCGTCCGCGCTTCCCGGGGAAGGTTTTTTCATCGGCGTGGAGGACTCTTTCGGCTGGACTTCCTCCATCACCCGGCGAATCCCGCCGCGCAGGTCCCGCAACACGTTCTCGACAGACTGCGACGCGTCCACCACCTCGAAGCCATACTGCTCCGCGAGGCCGTCGAACTGCGCCATGAGCGCCGTCTGGTACTTGCAGAAGCTCTCATACAGGTCTTCGCTGGCGTGCAGGTCCATGCCGGATTCCCAATAATCGAATCCGCGCGAGAACACCACGCGGGGAATGAGGCTCTCGACCCCGACGCGCAGGTAGAACACGGCGTCGGGCTTGGGCGCGAACGCGTAGAGGTTGCGAATCCACGTCGCGTCCATGCCGCGCACCAGCGCGCGCGCCATGAGCGAATAGATGTAGCGGTCCGTGAGCACCACAAAGCCCGCCCGCAAGGCCGGCACGATTTCGTTCTCGAGGCGGTCGGCGAAGTCGGTGGCGTAAAACAGCGTCAGCGTGACGCGCCCGAGCGTGTTGCCTTCCTTGGCGCGCTTGATGCCCTTGCCGGCGAGGGGCGAGCGGCTCATGCCGGTGACGAGCACCGCCCGCCCTTCCTGTTCCAGCCACGGCTGCAGCAGGTTGATCTGGGTCGTGCGGCCGACGCCGTCCGTGCCCTCGATCACGATCAGCTTGCCCGGCAGATTGGCGAGGTCCATCCCGGGCAGCGTCACGCCGTAGGTTTCTCTCCGGAGGCCGGTTTCTTTCATGCCACCACCATGAGCCGCTTGGCCTGCTCGAGCTTCGCCTTGACGGTCTGCCGCATCTGCTTCTGCTGGACTTCGATCGGAAGCGTGGCGTCAATCACCTGCAGATCGAATTCCGGGACCATCTTTTCGTACTCCGCCAGAATCCGCTCCTGGAAGATGCGGAAGCTCTCCTCCGGGTCGTCGCTCAATTCCAGGTCCATGCCCGCCTCGTAATACTTGATCCCGTTGCGGCCCGTGAGGATGCGTTGCATCGCCACTTCCAGCGGCACCCGGAAATAGAACGCGATGGTCGGCTTGACCGCGAAGCTGTACAGCTCCCGGAGCCACTCCGGGTTCATGCCGCGCACGCCGTCGCGCGCGAACGCCGTGTAGATGTAGCGGTCGCAGAGGACCACCGCCCCGGTTTTGAGCAGCGCGATGATGTTGCGCTCGATGCGGTCCGCAAAATCGGTGGCATGGATCAGGCTGAAGGTCGAGGGCGTGAGGAGCTGCTTCCGCTTGCCCCGCTTCGTGGTGTCGCGCACCAGCAGCGAGGAGTTCCATTCGCTGTACACCACGCCGTAGCCCTCGCCCCGCAGCCACTGATGCAGAAGCTGGAGCTGGGTGGATTTCCCCGATCCGTCAATCCCTTCGACGACAAAGAGTTTTCCGGGAAAGCGATGTTCGCCGTAACGCTTCATACTTTCTAGGTAGCAGTGGTTAGTTGCAAGTTGTTAGTTGCTCCGCACCAGGCACTTAAGTCTACCATGAACCTCCCCGGCAAACCTTTGCGCCCAGTCGCCAGTTCTTTCTTTTTGACAAGAAATTTCTCTGTGCCCTCTGTGCCTCTGTGGGCAATTTTGGTTTACACCCGTTACTCCAAGCGATCGAGTTCCTCGCCCAGGGCGTCCATCAGCGGCTGCAGGGTTTCGTAGTCGAAGCGGAAACGGCCGCCTGCGGCGGCAAACAATTCCGGCAGGGGGCGGCTCCCGCCGAGCGAGAGCGCCTCCCAGTAGCGTTCCACGGCGTCGTGGTAGTTTTCCCTGCTCCGCAGCCAGACCTGCAGCGCGCCGACCTGGGCGATGCCATACTCGATGTAATAGAACGGCGAGGTAAACAGGTGGCCCTGCCGATGCCACAGGTAGGCCCGCTTCTCGGCGTACCCGGACCAGTCCACGTCGGGGAAGAACCGCTTGTGGATTTGCAGCCAGTGTTGCAGGCGCTCCTCGCGCGTATGGCCGGGGCGGGTGTAGACCCAATGCTGGAAGGCATCAATCGTGGCGATCCAGGGGAGGAGCAGGACGATGTCTTCCAGCCTCGCGCGGCGGGCCCGCCCCAGCTCCTCGGGACTCTTATAGAACACGCCCAGGTGGGGCGTTCCGAGCAGTTCCATGCTCATGGAGGCCACTTCGCAGAACTCCAGCGGCGCGTGGCGGTAGTAGAGGATAGGCTCCTCGCGGGCCGCGAGCATGTGGAAAGCGTGCCCGCCCTCGTGGAGCAGCGTGCGGACGTCATAATCGCGGCCCACCGCGTTCATGAAAATAAACGGCCAGCGCTTTTCATACAACGTGCTCTGGTAGCCTCCGGGAGCTTTTCCTTTGCGACTTTCGAGTTCCAGCAACTGCTGCTCGGCCATGAATCGGAACTGCTCGCCGAGCGCGGGATCCACCTGGGAAAAGATTTCGAGCGTCCCCTGTACGAGTTCCTGCGCGGTGGCAAACGGCCGCAGCGGCGGACGATGCAACGGATCGGCCGCCAGATCCCAAGGCCGAATCGTCTCGACCTTCATCTGCCGCCAGCGGCCCGTGAGAACCTTCCGCACCAGTGGCAGCACCGCGCGTTCGACCGCCTCGTGAAACTCGAAGCAGTCCTTGGGGGTGTAGTCGAACCGCTGGCGTTCCCGGAACGCATACTCGCGATAATCCTTGCAGGCGGCGTTCGCGGCGATCGTTTGCCGCAACGCGATCAGTTGATCGTACAGGCCTTCCAGCGCCTCGTTGTCTTGCAGCATGCGGTTCGCGATCTGCTCCCAGACCTGCCGGCGGAGATCGCGGTCCGGCTCTTCCAGGCACTTCGCAGCTTGCTGCAGGGTCAGTTCCTGGCCGTCCACGATGACGGTCATGGCGCCCATCCGCTTCTGGTATTCCTTGCCGAGCAGCGCCTCCTGCGTTTGCAGCGGCACGTTTTCGTCGCGGAAGAGCGCCACGTTGCTCTCGATCATGCGGTCCATCACCGCGTAGCGCTCCGCGCGCAGCAGGCGGCGTGACGGATCGTTGACGTAGGCCATTTCGACGGCCTGCCACTGCGGCTTCATTTTGGGCTCAATCTCTTCCACAAATTTCTGGTAGGCGGCTTCGCGGACGGGGTCGTCAGTCTGCGTGGTCATGGCGATGTACCGCTTGGCGCCCTCTTCGTAGAGAGCCCCTCCCAGCTCGGAGCAGTCCAGGAGCCACTGCTCCAACTCCTCGACCGAGGAGGGTTTGCGGCCGAGCAATTTCGCAAACAGCGGCTCGATCTCGACCCACTCCCCCATGTCGGCATTTTCCGGGACGAACTTCCTCGGAAACGTTTTCTCCAAATCCACGTGAATCGCATCCTTCACCAGACCACCTCCGATTCGCGAACTGTTTTTTTCGTGCCTTCGTGTCTTTGTGGTTTTCCAGTTTCTAGGCCACTCGCGCCACTCCGACTTTCACGCCGAATTCTTCTTCGAACAGGTTCATTCCGCCCTCGACGCTCCAGAGGATCAGGTCCGAGGCGCGCTTCATCTGGAGGCCCAGAAAAACGCTGCGGGGCGTGATCCGAACCTCGACGCCGGAGACGCTCTGGCGGTGATCGCCGTCCAGGCGGTCGGCGATTCGCAGCAGCGACACCAAAACCCGCACCTCCCGCCGTTTCGCAGGCGGCAGCGCCGCATATCCTTTGTGGTCCGTGTTCGGACCGGATTCGCTATGATACCGCACCACACAAGCGACCACGTCGCGATGCACGCCGCTCAGTCCCGGAATATCGGCGTTGCGGACCAGGTACTCGCCGATCTTGTGGTGCGATTCGCGGCGGATCGAGTGGCCGATGTCGTGCAGCAGCGCGCTCACTTGCAGCAGGCTGCGGGCCAGGCCTCCCAGTCCGTGGAGCGGCTGCAATTGGTCGAACAACGCACCCGCCAGCGCGCGCACCTGCTCGCAGTGCTGGGCATCGTAGCCCAGGCGCGCCGCAAACCGCCGGGCAAAGGGCACCAGGTCAGACTCCTCCAACCCGGCAGGTTCCGCGCCGTACACGGAGCGCAGCACGTCTCGCAAGACTCCCTCTTTCACTCCCACGCCGGGAACCAGAGCGCGCTTCAGGCTCAGCCAGCGGCCGAGCGTCACGAAAACGATCCCGGCGATCGCCATCACCTCGGCCCGATCCTTGCGGACCAGAAAGGCGTCCATGCGCTTCGGAACGTCCATCCGCGTGATGCGGCGCAGCTTGCGTTGCAGGACCCCCAGGTCAATCGTCGGGAAGCCGTGCACCGCCGTCCCCGGCGCGATCTCGGCGAGCGCCTCGGCGTTGCCTCCCGACCAGACCGCCGGCCAGGCCGACGGCCCGCGCGGCAGAAATCTTCGGAGCACCGTGAGCACCCGCTCCCGGATCAGCCCGACCTGCTGTTCGGTCATAGCCCCCGTGACGTCGTATTTTTCCATGAGCCGCACGGTGCCCAGCGAGAGGCTGGCGCTGTCTTCGAGCGAGCCGTCTTTCAGGAAATTGACCTGCAAACTGCCGCCTCCGAGGTCCGCCACCACGCGCGGCGAGAGGCTCTTTCCGACCGCCGCCAGCACGGCCGAGCGCACCAGCCGCGCCTCCTCCGGGCCGTCAATCACCTCCAGGCGAATTCCGGAAGCGCGGTAGACGCGGTCGAGCAGCTCCTTGCGGTTGCGCGCGTCGCGCGCCGCGCTCGTCGCCACGGCGCGGTAGCGCTGCACGTTGTGCTGGTTCATGCGGGACTTGAAGCGCCGGAACACCTCCACGGCCTGGTCAATGGTCTGGCCGTCGAAGCGGCGCTGCGTGAAGGCGTGATGCCCCAGGCGCAGCGCCACGCGCTCGTCTTTCAATTCCTGATACGCGTGCAGAGACTTGGCCTCGGCGATCACCAGGCGGATAGCGTTCGAGCCGGCGTCAATCGCAGCGATGTTGGTTGTCCGCCCACGGTTCATGCAAAGACCCCGCCAATAGAGTACATCGTGACACGGACGGACGCCACCGGGCAGTTGAATCCGCTCTGGGAAACATTGGAAGAAACAGACTCTGGGGTAGGAAGGAAAGTTTGCAGAGGATCGTGCCAGGCCCACCGCGCGATGGGCCTTGCAGGAATTCAGTTGTCATCAGCGTGAGCGTTTCAGGCCCCGGCAGCGCGCTTCTGGGGGCCCAAGGACTTCAGTCCGCGTGCTCATGATGCGATGAGCTCAATGGCTCCACCAGCGGCCGCAAGCCATTCTGTGCGGTTGGTCAGCCGCCAGGCCGAAGAAAGTTCGGCCCAGAACGCCACCGACCGGTCAACTGCCGGGGCCGTGAAGCCGCCCACTAATTCATCACCCGGTGGAATCGTGCACCTCCTTTGCTGACCTGTTCCCACCTCCTACTTACCACCATCCAATTTGTCTGTCAATACTGCCAACGGCCCGTAACTACCCACTTGACATTCGCTTTTTATTCGCCTATATTGAGAACTGCCCATCGGCGTCCCGGAGCGGTTTTTATGTCTAACGCCATCTTGCTGTCTGCCGTGCTGGCTGTGCCTGCTGTGAGAGAAGGACTGGCAAAGCCGGCCACGGGTTTGTCCTACGGGCATGTGCGGGCGCGTTTATTAGCACCCGGGGCGCCGGGATTGACCTTGGTGCTCGGGAAGCCGCAGGCGTCGCCGCTGGCCTTGCCGTTCTGCGCTCCGTGGCTGGAACAAGGCGAAACCGTGGTCGCCGTGGACGGGGCCAACTGCTTCAACCTCTACCGCCTGACGGAGTGGGCCAAGCGGAAGCGCCTGGACTCCCCGGCCCTGCTCGAGCGGCTGCGCATCGCTCGCGCGTTCACGCCGTTCCAGATGGCCACCATCCTCCATCACATCGGCGCCGAAATGGCCAGCCGCCGGGCACGGCGTCTGGTGATCACCGGGCTGCCCGATTGTCTCTATGACGAAGAGTTGAGCGAGCCGGAAGCCCGCAGCACGTTTGCCCGCTGCCAAAAGCATCTCCTCCGCCTGGCCGAGCGGCACACCGTGCTGGCCTTCTCCGACGCGCCGCCGCACCCGCCCATGCATCCGATGGGCGGACGGCTGGCATTCCTCGACGCGCTGCTGGCGCAGGCGCGCCTGGCGCTCGAAGCCCACCAGACCGAGCCGGTTCTGTTTGTCCCGCTGAAAGCGCCGGGGTTGCTCACGATTCCGAAGGAGGTAGAGGAAGCAAAGGAAGCATAGGAGGCGGACGAAGCAGAGGAATAGAGGGAAAAAACCAGCCGTGGACAGGGATCTTGCATAATCCGATCCCGCTGTTCTTTGCCCTGAAAGGGCAAAAGGTGGATAGCCGTAGGTTTTAACCTACGGAAACAGAGCAACGGAAGGGACCCAATCCCGAAGGGGTTGAATGTGAAAGCCGGGGGCAACGCCCCCGGGAACAAGGCGTTGAAGAAAAAAGTACCGCACTGCTGTAGGCAGTCGCGCCGCGTCAGCGGAGCGACAGAAAACCAAGGAAAAAACCAACCGTGGGCAGAACCATCCCGACCGTGAACCAGGTGCTCGAAGAGAACCGCGAGCAGTGGCGGCGCTTCTACCGCGCGCTGCGGCGCGAGGACCGCGAGCTGCTCGACCGGCT
>CAYWWM010000137.1:0-7076 GCA_964461735.1 uncultured Solibacteraceae bacterium
TCAACGAGGGCGTGCGCGTCTTCAACAATCCCAACAACCCGACCATCGTCGAGCAGTACCAGAAGACGTTCCGCCTCCTCAAGACGATCCCCTGCGACGTCTTCCTCAGCCCCCACGGACGCCACTACGGCCTCGAAGCGAAATACGCGCGCATGCAGGCCGGCGCTGCGCCCAATCCCTTCCTTGATCCTGCCGGCTGCCGCAAGTACGTCGAGAACGCCGAAGCGCGGTTCCTGAAGCAACTGGAAGAAGAGCGTCAGGCGGCGCGGTAGGACCGGGCGGTCCGTCATTCTGCGTGTTGATCTTTTCCTTTCCCATAAATATGGGAACATGCGATATGAAAACCACCCTAGAGATTTCCGACGCAATCTTCCGTCGCGCAAAAGCGAAGGCTGCGGAGCAGAACATGCCCCTGCGCCAATTCGTCAGCGACGCAGTAGCCGAAAAGTTGGGAGGCAAGTCCACGGCGCAGGCGAAGGCGCGCGCCAAGCTGGCGGGGCGCCTGCGACATCTCCGCAAGGAGACGGCGCGGATCAACCGGTTGATTGAAAACGAATTTGAGCGGATTGAGCCGGAAGAATGGGCTTGATCCCCGGCCTCGTCCTCGATACGAATGCTCTTTCCGCAATCGCGGAAGGAGACCCCGCCGCAACAAAGCAGTTTACGCAAGCCTCTCAGATTGCGATTCCAGTCAGCGTTTTGGGTGAGTATTACTTCGGGATCGCACGCTCGCGGAAGAAGCGCGAATATGAGCGCTGGCTGCAGGAGTTGACCCTCGTGTCCCGCGTGCTGGATGTCACGAACGAAACGGCGGTTTGGTATAGGCGGCTGCGGGGCCAACTCCGTGATGCCGGGACCCCCATTCCATCCAACGACATCTGGATTGCAACATTGTGCCGCCAGCATTCCCTTCCCTCATTGAGCCGGGACCGGCATTTCGATCGGATCAAAGGGTTGAAGAGGATCGCTTGGTGAACACCGAGACGTTGCGCGGCTGGCGATGGGCGAAGGCCTCTGTCGCAAGCAGAAGTTGTGGTCCCGACGGGGCCGCACGGAGTTGGAGAGCCTGCCGCTGGGCGAGTGGGCCACTCGGCGGCGGCGGGAGTTGCTGGCGATGCTGGACCGGCTGGACGGCTCGATCGCGGAGTTGGACCAGGCGGTGGCGGAGCAAGCCGCCCGGCGCCCGGCGGCGGTTCGGTTGATGCAACAGCCGGGCGTGGGACCGCTCACCGGCCTAGCCCTGGCGCTGGCGGTGGGGCCGATCGAGCGGTTCCCGAACAGCCACAAGCTGGTCAGTTACTTCGGACTGAATCCGCGCGAGCGAAGCAGCGGAGGCCAACAGCGCTGGGGAGCGATCAGCCAGCAAGGCAACTCGCTGGTGCGATTTTTGCTGGTCGCAGCGGCGCAGACGGCCGTGCGCCAGGACCCGGAGTTGCGCCGGGATTAGCAACGTTGGGTGCACCACTGCGGCCGGGCCGTGGCCCAAGTGGCGGTGGCGCGGAAAGTGGCGGTGCGGCTGTATGGGAGGCTGCGAGAAGCCGTGCCGCCGGCTCGTATGCAGGGTGGCCCGCCCCGTGGTCTCGGCCGCGCCGGGATCGAACGCCTGATGGGGCGCCCTGCCTCCCAGACCGAGTACGGGAGTTCGGAGCAACCATCATGGTCTGAACCCACCGGACCGCAGAGAGGGTTGGTGGAGTCCGCTGCACCTCGGGATTGCCCCACGAGCCTTGGTCCCCGATGGCACAACAACAAAACCTTGCTGCGAAGCTAAAAACCTCACGCCATGGTGCGCCTTGACAGAGTCGACGTCATTATAGATGGGCTAGAGAAAACGAATAGTCGCTTTCGTAGGCGCGCCGCCGGTGTAGTCGAGAATGGGCTATAATAGCGTTCCTCATGATCCACGCCGCCGTACGCCAGCAGGGGTCCCGGTACCGGAGCGAATTCGCCGGCGCCCGTCCTTTCCCGCACCTCGTCATTGACGATTTTTTCGAGGCGGACAAGGCGGAACAGCTCTTGGCGGACTTCCCGCCGTTTGATCCCGCCAACGCCAGGAATGAGTTCGGAGAGGTGGGCCGCAAAGCCACCATCCCGGACATCCGCAAGATCAGCCCCTTTTACACGGCGGTCTACGACTATATCGCGTCGCGCGAGTTCCTTGGCTTCGTGGCCGAGGCCACGGGGATTCCGGACCTGGTGCACGACGAACAGATGTTCGGCGGGGGAACGCACGAGAACCTCGAAGGCCAGGAGCTCGACCCCCACGTGGACTTCAACTTTATCGAGGACCGCAGACTGCACCGGCGGCTGAACCTGCTGCTGTATCTGAACAAAGAATGGGACGTAACCTGGGGCGGGTGCCTTGAAATCCACTCCAACCCGCGGCGGCCGAAAGAAAATCAGATCCAAGTCATCCCCCCCCATGTTCAACCGCTGCGTGATCTTCGAGACCAGCGAGCATTCCTGGCACGGGTTCGAGCGGATCGAGCTTCCGGAAGGCAAGAAGCGCCTGTCGCGCAAGATGCTCTCCATCTACCTCTATACGCGGGACCGGCCAGCGAAGGAGATCGCACCGCCGCATGGGACGTTTTACGTGCAGAGGCCGATGCCCTCGCGCCTGGTTCCCGGACACACGCTTACGTCCGACGACGTGAAGCTATTGGAAGAGCTGCTCGTACGGCGCGATAGCTGGATCGAGTTTTATCAGGGGAAGGAACTCGCGGACTCGCAGAGGATTCAGGACCTGATCGCCTACCTGCGCAACTTGCCGGAGAACAGGCGGCCTCTCGATTGGGTGCGCGCTTTGCTGCCGAAGAGAAAGGCTTTGCTGCCGAAGAGAAAGAAGGAAGAGCCGACCGCGGCGCCGGCGCCTCGTTCGCCGCAGGAGCCGGTCTCGGGTTACGGAATCCAGGAGGGCGCGGCCCGAGGGATCTGGCCGGATGGGTGGATCGGCAACCCCTTTGAAGTGGCGATCCGCATCCAGATGCCCACGGACTCCATCGTGCTCGAAGGGTTCCTGCCCGAGCAGACGCTGTCCGAAGTAGAGCTGCGCGTTGCGGTGAACGATACGGAGGTCACGCGCGGCGTGTTCCGGCCCGGAGACATCGCGCTGTCGGTTCCCGCCGAAGCGGCGGCGGGCGACCTCCTCCAACTGAGAGTGGTTGCCGACCGGTCGTTCTGTCCGCAGCGCGCCGGCGCCAGCGCCGACGGGCGAGAGTTGGTAATCGTGCTCCGGAAACTTCGGGTTCTGCGCGGGGCGCTGGCCCGGGCCTGAGCCTTTTCGGGAATCGGGAAACCCGGCGGGCATCGGGTTGCAAATTCTTCTCACGTTGAGGGGCTTGCCCATCGGAGAGGAGTTAGGTCATCGGATGAAAGTTCCTCGGCTGGTTGCGCTCTTTGGATTCTCTATCCTGCTGGTCGGATTGACGCGGCTTCCGTTCGTTCCTCCCCACCTGTTTTCCTTCGACTCCGTAAACCTGGCGCTGTCGCTCGAGCACTTTGACCCGACGCTGCACCAGCCGCAGCCGCCGGGCTACCCTCTGTTCGTCCTGGAAGGGCGCCTGTTCGAGGTTCTGTTCGGGAGCGCGGAGAGGACGTTTGCGGCGCTGGGGGTGCTGATCTGCGGCCTCGCGGTCGGGATGCTGTACCTGGTCGGCAAGGAATTGTTTTCTCCCTGGGCCGGGATGGTTGCCGCCGCGCTGCTGTTTGTCAATCCGGCGTTCTGGTATTCGAGCCTGACGTCGCCGCTGCGCCCGCACCTGGCGCTGGTGTCGGCGGTGGTGGCGTATTTCTGCTGGCAAGCGCGGGGAGGCGAGCGACGGCCGCTCTACGCGGCGTCGGTGGCCTTGGCGGTGGGCGGAGGGACCCGGCCGGAGTTGTTTGCGCTGCTGTTGCCGCTATGGGGATGGGCGGCGTGGCAGACGCGCGAGCGCGCAGCGGTGGTGCGGAGCGCGCTGCTGCTGGCAGGCTCAGCGCTGGTCTGGACCGGGGTCATCATGTTCGCCTCGGGCGGGCCGCTGCGAATGATTTCCTACTTCCTGGATTACGGGCTGGTCGAGACAGGGTACACCTCCGTCGTGCTCGATCCCGCGACCTCCTGGCGGCGCGCGGCGGGCCGTGCCGTGATCTGGACGGGACTGGGAACCCTTCCCTGGATTTGGACGCTGCCGTGGGCCTGGAAGGCCCGCCACGCAACGCCGGACTGGGTCCGGAAAGTTACCTTTCTTGCGCTGTGGTTTGTGCCGGGATTTCTTTATCTCCTGGCGGTTCACATCGGCGATCCGGATCACGCCCTGGGCGTGATTCCGCCGCTCTGCCTGCTGGGCGGGTTCGCCCTCGCGGCGGCGGAGCGGCGCGCCACGCAGGCCTGGTTTCCGCAGCTCGAAGAGCGGGGACTGCTGGTGTGGATCGCGCTCGTCGGGAACCTGGTTCTGTTCTTTGGGGAGATGCGGCTGCCGCAGCGCGACGCCACGTCCGAGTTCCGCGGACTCACATCTCTTTCCGACGCAGCCTTGATCGGAACGTATGAAAGCTCGTATGCGCGCGTGCGCTGGATCGAACAGATGACCGAGCTGGGTCTCGCTGGAATCGCCGATTTGCAAGCCTCGACCGACCGGCCGGTGGTGGTGCTCTGGGCACGCGACGGCGAGCCAGTCTGGCGCAAGATCAGCTATTACCTTCCTTCGGAAAACATCTACGTTCTCGAAGAGAACGGGGACCCCGGAGTCCGCGCTGCAGAAGCGCGCTACTACTCCGGCAGCCGCCTGGTGACGCGGTACGCGGGGGAGCCGCCGTTCCGCCTGCCGGTTCCGAAAGGGGCACGGCTCATCTGGGCCGCCGGGGCCAACACGGTCACGTCCTTGCGCGGCGCTCTCCCGCTCCAGAGTTTCTCCACGGTCCACTACACAGACCTGCCCCCCGACTCGCCGAGCATCCGGTGGGGGTCGTTCGAGCTGGTGCCGGAATAAAGGATTGGGATGGAAAATGGAAAGCGATCTTGCGATGTGGTCCCCGTTTGCCGTCAAGGCACGGCTTCCTGGCCTCCCGAACGCCAGCCTCAGGGCAAGGAGAACGCTACCAGGGTGGCGTCCTCGCCTTCTCCGGTGGCCACCACGACAAGTTGCCTTCCGTCGGGGCTGCGATAGGTCATGGGGGTGCCTTCGGCGCCGTGCGGGAGGTCTGCGGACCACAGGACTTTTCCGCTCTCCTGATCAAGAGCGTAGAACCTTTTGTCCCCTGGCCCAGTGAACAGCAGGCCGCCCGCGGTAACCAGCAGCCCTGAATTTCCGATCGCGCCGAGAGGAGGAGGATCAACACCCTTCATCCAAGGGTCGTTGCGGATCTCCGGAATGTCACCGGCGGGCGCCTGCCAGAGAATCTCGCCCCGGTTGAGGTCAATGGCAGTAATGGTCCCGTAGGGGGGCTTGCTGACGAAGAACCCTTCGCCGAAGGTCGGCCGAGCCAGCGTGTGTTTGTAGGGAAAATAAGACCATCCCTGCGGCGGGTCGGAGCCGGGCTGCTTCTGTTGCTCCGCCAGAGTGACGATGCTGACAGTGGTCTTCGCTTTCACGTAGAGGATGCCCCGCTCCGGATCAATGGAAGCTCCGCCCCAGTTGGCCCCGCCGACGTTGCTCGGCCTCATCACCGTGCCTTCCTTCGACGGCGGAGTGAAGATGGGACCCATCCGCAGCCCCTTCAGAATCTCCATTGCCTTGGCCCGAATTTCCGGCGTGAAATCCACCACGTCGTCGGCAGTGAACCCCAGCCGGAGAAACGACGGAGGCTTGGTGGGGAAGGGCTGCGTGGGCGAGGTCTTTTCTCCGGCAATGTCGGTCTGCGGGACGGGGCGCTCGATGATCGGCCACACCGGCTCGCCCGTCACGCGTTCGAAGACGTAGGTAAAGCCGGTCTTCGAGACCGCCGCCACGGCGTCTATCGTTCTGCCGTCCACGCGGATCGTCACGAGGTTCGGCGTCATCACGCCGTCATAGTCCCACACGTCATGGTGAACGGTCTGGAAATGCCATTTGCGCTCGCCGGTATTGGCGTCCAGGCAGACCAGGGAGCCGGAAAACAGGTTGTTCCCTTTGCGGTCGCCGCCGTAGTAGTCGTTGCCGGGGCTGGTCAGCGGCACGTAGAGCAGGCCGCGCTCTTCATCGAGCGTCATGGGAGGCCAGGCGTTGGCATGGCCGGTGCGCTTCCAGGACTCGCCCTCCCAAGTCTCGTTGCCGTACTCCCCGGCCTGCGGGACGGTGTGGAAGCTCCAGACGAACCTCCCCGTGCGGACGTCGAAGGCTTGAATGTCTCCGGGAGGATTCTGGGGATAGACGAAGGAATCGGGGATGGCGCTGCCGAGAATGATGAGGTTCTTGTAGATGACGGGCGGCGAAGTGTTGAAGTAGTGGAATTTGTCCTGCACCTTCCATACTAGGTGCTCGGTCAAGTCCGCAATGCCTTCCCGTCCGAAGCCGGCAATGGGCCTGCCCGTCTTGGCGTCGAGGGCAATCAGGCGTCCGGCGCTGGGGAAGAAAAGCCGGGTTTGCTGCCCGTCCGTCCAGGCGGCTAAGCCGCGCTGCTTCATCCACGAAGCCGGCGGATACGCGGTCTGCCATTGGTGAGCCGGAGAATCGTAGCTCCAAAGCTCCCGTCCGGTGGCGGCGTCTAAAGCCACTACGCCAGCGAACGGCGTCGGCAGGTACAGCACACCGTCCATCATGAGCGGAGTGGCCTCAAAGGGCGTGGGCTCCGTCTGGTTGCCGGTCTGATTGCCGTGCTGGGGCCGCGGCCTGTCGCTGACCTTCCACTCCCAGGCGGGACGGAGCCGGGTCACGTTGCTTCGGTTGATCTGCGCCAGGCGGGAATAGCGAGAGGACGCGGCGTCTCCGGCATAATGGCGCCACTCCCCGTCCGGCGCCTGCGCCTGCACGAGAGCTCCCCCCAGCAGGAACGCCGCCAGGGACAAGGCAATGAAATCAGTTTTCATCCGATGCTTCCTTTTTGACGATTCTCGAATCACAGGCTGCCCAGGAATTCCAGAATGGCCCGGTTAAACCCCTGCGGCTGATCAATGTTCACGA
>CAYWWM010000138.1:0-5661 GCA_964461735.1 uncultured Solibacteraceae bacterium
TCTCACCCCGGAACCGGATTTCGTCGGCGCCAACGGCCTCGAACGTGCCGGTTTGACTCTTGGGCGCGGGATAGCCGGGACTGAAAATGGTCAGCGGCGTTTCGAGATTGAGTCTCCAGGTTCCGAGGAGCGGGTCGTAGGCTCCCCGGACACGCGCGGATGCCAGCAGGATCAAGAAGAATATAAGGAGCGCCAGCAGTCGCTTCCTCATCGCAGACCTCCCTCACGGAAAAGATGACGGGGAAATTATACTCCCCGAGGATTCGGTTGCTGCCACATTTCATTCTGCGCGCCGCCAGCTCCGCCGACAACATGGACGGTTCTCCGGAAGGCAAATGCAGGTGTATACTCAGGGCTGTCGGAAGGCCTGAAATTTTCATTCTGTTCGAATTAGGAGAGACGCCATGCTGCTCTTCCCTTCCTCTGTGATCTCTAGCTCTGCGAACCCAAGATCTGCGTTCCAGCGCGGCCTGGCTTGCCTGCTGGTCATCCTGTTACTCATCCCGGCGGCGCTGACCACCTGGCCCGCGCGCGCCCAGGATATTAAGGACGCGAGTTCTGGGCGCAACAAGGTTCTGGCGATGGACCACCTCGTCATCAACGTGACGGATATGGAGCGCGCGTTGTCGTTCTATAAGCGGCTGGGCTTCGCGCTGAACAATGAAGAAGGGTGGCGTCGCGGGCAGGGCCAGGTTTCGATCCAAATCGGGGAGAACCAGAAGATCAATATCCACAAGGAGGAGGGCCTCGGGCCGCAGCTCAAAGTGCAGGCCGTAGGGGCGGCGGATCAATTCCGTCTGGCGCTCGTTCCGGTCGCGGGCGGCGCGGATTTTTGCGTCGTTTGGGACGGGACGGTCGAAGAGGCGCAACAATTTTTGCGAAGCAGCGGCGTGGACTCGATCAGCGCGCCGCGCCGAGTCACCGGCGCGCGCGGTCCCGCTACCAGCGTGTACTTCCGCGATCCCGACGGCAACTTGTGGGAATTTATCGTGTACACTCGCTGAACTTGCGGGACTCATCTACGGGATTAACGTGACCGACAACGACCGCACGCGAGATCGCCAAGTGCGCCCGCTAAGACGGCGGACGGTCCTGAAAGCCGCCTTGGGGATTGGACTGATTCTGCCCCGACGGGCGGGCGCGCAAGCACCCGACCCCAAGCAGGAACGGCCGCGGGAGAACGACCGCCTCGTCTTCGCGCTCGGGTCTCGCGCGGGAGGGGTGATCATGCCGGAGGACGTGCCGCTCGGCGGGCCACAACTTTTCTCCTACCCGATGGACCCGGTGACCGGGGTCGTGCGGGACGGTTCGCGTCTCAACCAGGTCATGTTGGTGCGCCTCGATCCGATGGACCTGAACAATGAGACGCGCGGGCGGGCGGCCGACGGCATCGTGGCGTACTCCGGCGTCTGCTCGCACGGCGGATGTGACGTGACCGAATGGTTGGAGCGAACTCGGATGTTCCTGTGCCCGTGCCACGACTCGGAATTCGCTCCGGCCGATGCCGCGCGCGTCAACATCGGCCCCGCACCGCGACGGCTGGCAGCGCTGCCGCTCAAGATCGTCGGTGGCGCGCTGGTGGCTGCCGGTGGTTTCATCGGCCGCGTCGGTGGGGCCGAACCGTAGAGGGTGGAGGCGCTTGCGATGTTGCCGATGACGCAGATTCCCCAGATTCCGATGATGGCGCGTATCCTCACCGCCGCTGCGCTGGCAGCCGCACTGACCGCGGTGATTGCGTTGACGGTGACGATGTCGAGCACGCTCGCCGCGCAGCAGCGGGATCGGTACACCCCGGTCACCGATGCGCGCTTGTTGCGTCCCGAACCGCACAATTGGCTGATGTATCGGCGCACATACGACGGCTGGGGCTACAGCCCGCTCGATCAGATCACGGCGCAGAACGTCGGGACCCTGGCGCCGGTCTGGTCGTTCTCGACCGGAGTCCGGGAAGGGCATGAATCCCCACCGATTGTGAACGATGGCCGGATGTTCGTCACCACACCACAGAACCAGGTGTTGGCCCTCGATGCCGCCACCGGTGACCTGCTGTGGCGCTACGCGCGCGAACTGCCGGATGACCTGCAACAACTCCACCCGACCAATCGCGGGGTCGCGCTGTATGACGACAAGGTTTACATCGGTACCGTGGACACGCATGTGGTCGCGCTGTCCGCGGCCTCGGGCGAGGTTGTCTGGGAGCGCGCAGTCGAAAACTATAAGATCGGCTACTACATCACGATGGCGCCGCTAGTGGCCGATGGCAAGGTGATGGTGGGCACCTCGGGCGGCGAGCGCGGCATTCGCGGCTTCGTGACGGCGCTCGATGCGCGCACCGGCGCGGAGGTGTGGAAGACGTACACGATCCCTGCGCCCGGCGAACCGGGCCACGACACCTGGCCTGGCGAGTCGTGGCGGACGGGCGGCGCGCCGGTGTGGGTGACAGGGACGTACGACCCGCGTCTCAACATCACCTACTGGGGCACCGGCAATCCCGGACCCTGGATTGGCGACACGCGGCCGGGCGACAACCTCTACACGAACTCGATTCTTGCGCTCGACGCGACGACCGGCGCGTTGAAGGGTTACCACCAGTATCACCCCAATGATTCCTGGGATTGGGATGAAGTGGATTCGCCGCTTCTGATAGACATCGAACGCGGCGGACGCACCATCCCGGCGCTCGTACATCCCGGCCGCAACGGCTATCTGTGGCTGCTTGAGCGACAGGCCGACCGGATTCGGTTCGTCGACGCGAAGCCATACGTTTACCAGAACGCGTTCACCGCCATCGATCCCCAGACCGGGCGGCCGACCTACGACCCCGAGCACATCCCAGGCACCGGGAAGCGCGCCCTCTTCTGTCCCTCGCTCTGGGGCGGCAAGAATTGGCCGCCGGCGGCCTACAACCCGCAAACGCGGCTCCTTTATATCCCCGCGAATGAGAACCTGTGCACCAGCATGGAAGGGGAAGAGGTCAAGTACGAACCGGGCCGCAGCTTCACCGGCGCGCGGTCCGAGCTCATGATGCGCGAGGGCAACCACATCGGCGAGCTGCAGGCCTGGAACCTCGACACCGGGATGAAGGTGTGGAGCCAGGAGTTCGCGTCGCAGAACTGGGGGCCGGTGCTGACGACCGGCGGCGGGTTGGTGTTCATGGGCGGGACCAACGACCGGTACTTCCGCGCGTTCGATGCATCCTCCGGGGAACGGCTCTGGCAGATCCGCACCAACTCGGGCGTCATCGGGGCGCCGGTGTCCTACGCCGTCGCCGGGAGGCAGTACATCGCCGTGCAGTCGGGGTGGGGCGTGGATGCCCAGCGGATGCAGAGCGGGCTCGATCGCTTTCGTGGCGAACGCACGCAGATCCCGGAAGGCGGCGTGATCTGGGTGTTCGCGCTGCGTGACTAGACCAGAGCTACGGGAGGCAGAGAATGATCTGGAAACTCAATAGATTTCCTTGGCTCACCCTGGGCCTGTGCGTCGCAACGGCGCTGTGGATTGGCCGCCTCGGGTGGCTCGAATCGGCGGGAGCGCAGAACCCGGCTCGAGCCACCGAACGTTCCGCCGAACGGCGCACCATCCTGATCCAGCGCGAACCCGCGCGCGTGATCGAAGAGGATCCGTACTCCAACTTCAGCGGCATGGCCATTGACGAGGAGCGCGGAGAGCTGTTCCTCAGCAATGACAACGAGCGCAAGGGGCAAAGCATCGAAGCCTACCGCGCCGAGTTTCCTCCCGAGCGCTCCGCTCGGGTTACCGAGCCGCTGCGGATGATCACCGGCCCCCGCGCCGACCTGGGAGACATCTGCGGCATCGCCGTCTCCCCCGAGTTCGGCGAAATCTATAAAGTGAGCGGCGAGGGGAACAGCGAGCTGGGCGTGTTTCCCCTCGAAGGCAACGGCGACATCGAGGCCAAGCGGTGGCTGCCCACGTCGCACGGAGCCTGGGGAATCTTCCTGGACCGCCAGGCCGACGAGCTGTTTGTCACCATCGAGCACGTCAACCGCGTGGCCGTGTACAAACGAACCGCCGCGTTGCGCGACGACGCGGTGCGGTTCATCCAAGGACCCCGGACGCAATTGGCCGACCCGCACGGGATCTACGTCGAGGACACTCGCAACGAAGTCTACGTTGTCAATCACGGCCACTGGCATCACACCGAACCGGGGGAGGTGTTTCTGCAAGAAGGTTCGGTACCGCCCGAATTGCAAGGGATCCGCAAGTCGTACTTCGATCTGCGCCGAACGATGCAGCCGTCCTCGGGAAAGTTCCTGCCGCCCTCGATTACGGTGTATGCAAGGAAAGCGAGCGGGGATGTGGCTCCTCTCCGCGTGGTTCAAGGTCCCCGGACGGAGCTGAACCTGCCGCTCGGAATTTTCTACGACCCTGCGAGCCGGCAACTGGCGGTGGCGAATGGAGGGGATGACCGCATCTTGTTTTTTCCGGTGGATGCCAGCGGCAACGTGGCGCCGATCCGCGCGCTGGGGGGTGACAAGTCGGAGATCGCCGGGCCCACCAGCGTGGTGATTGACCGCAAACGCAACGAGCTCTGGGTAACCAATTGGAACAACCACACAGCCACGGTCTTCCCTCGGACGGCCTCCGGCAATATTGCGCCGCTGCGGGTCATCCGCAGCGCGCCTCCGGGCTCGCCCCGCGCCGGCTTCGGCTCACCCGGCACGGTCGCCTACAACCCGAAGCGGGACGAGATTCTGGTCCCGAACTGAGTCAGTCATCCGAGAATCTCGGTCTTCGCCGGTTCGGCGAAGGGCAACGTAAACCCGGTCCGCACGATCCAAGGGCAAGCAACGCTGATGGCTCGGACGACGCACGAGCTGGCTGTGGATACGGTGAATGATGAGATCGTGGTTCCCAACCCGTTCGCGCAAGCGCTGCTCTTTTTCCGCGCCGGCGCGGAAGGGGATGAAAAGCCGCTGCGCATGATTCAGGGGCCGAAGACGATGTTCGGCGGAAGCATGGATACCGACAACGTCTCCATTGACACGGTCAACCGCGAGCTCTACGTCACGCAAGAGGGGAGCGACTCCATCCTGGTGTTCTCCAGCCGCGCCGCCGGGGATGTTGCCCCCATCCGCATGCTGCATGGGCCCAAGACCGAGATGCGATTCCCGCGCCGCGTTACCGTTGATCCGGTGAACAATTTGATGGCCGTTGTCGCTTCGAAAGGCATTCTGATTTTCAATCGCACCGACCAGGGCGACGCCGCGCCGCGGTGCGTGATTAGCGGTCCGAAGACAGGTCTTGGCGGCGGCGAAGGGTTCACGCTTTCCAAGGCGCTGCTCTATCCCCCCGCCAAGAAGATTATTTTCGGTGGCGGCGCTCGACGGGTGCCGAAAGGCGAGCCGGGGAGGCAGCGTGCCTTCACGGCCATTTGGAACTACGGCGACTGCGGCGACGTGGCTCCGGTCTACCGCCTCGAAGATGGCAGCGGAGTTTTCGACATCAATCCCAAAACGCAGGAGATCATCATGTCCGGCAGCCGGGGCATCCGCTTCTACCACATGCCGGAAGCTTTCTGAAGCGAGGGCTACTGGGGCTGGGAGGGTGGCTTGGGGGTGCTGGATTCCGCGTATGGCAGCCGCACGGCGACGCGGAAATTATGCCCATGGTCATCGGTTAACTCGACCAGGACCGTCTCCG
>CAYWWM010000138.1:5671-7011 GCA_964461735.1 uncultured Solibacteraceae bacterium
CCCTGTTTGTGCGCGTATCCGGTGAGAGTCACCTTATAGCCCCCCCTTACGGTGTCCTTTTGCCAACCGACCCGCACCATTCCGGACGCGCCCGGCGCTTCGACGACCCAGTTCTTGACGGGGGCGTCAGGCTGCCCCACCGGCTTGGCATCCAGGAAGAGCCAAGTGTGGGGATTTCCCCACGCCACTTCCGTCAATGTCCCTTCGATGGTGATGGTCTTGCCAAGGTCATACTTCGCCGACATGGAGTGGTGCGCCAGGACCGCTGTTGCCACACCAACCAGCAGGGCTGCAAGCACCACGACGCCGAATACCGTATTGCGCTTCATGGTTTCGGACCTCCTCTTTGCCTCCCTATTCTACCAGAATACCAGTTCGGGACATTGGGAAACTGCGCTGCTGTCCGCCGGTTTCCATGCGCCCAAGGTGACCACATCGTTTCCGCGTCAGGTCATTCTCGATTACATCCTGGGGCGAGAAATGCGCCGGATTTTCCGGCTTGAAATGGAATCGTTCCGTTGTTTGACAGGGAGAGTTCGGTAATGTAACGTATTACCTAAGATGCGCATCTCGGAATTCGAGTGGGACGATGGAAACACGCTGCATCTTTCGATGAGGCATGGCATCGAGGCGGAGGAAGCGGAGGAGGTTTTTGCCGAAGCGCCCCTCTTTCGAAAAACAAAACGGGGGCACTATGCCGCGTTCGGTCCCACCTCGGCGGGGCGACTGCTGGTAATCATTTTTGCGGTGAAGGGGAGCGGGCGCGTGCGCGTCATCACGGGCTGGGACATGAATCGAGCGGAGCGCCAGTACTATCAGCGCCAGGTGCGAAGGTAAACGATGAAACGAAAGACAAAAGCAGGGGAAGACTGGGCTGCGTATTACGATCGCCGGGGCGTACTCCGCGAGCTGGAAGAATTCCCTGTCGCCTTTGCGCTCGAGGAAGAGTTGCGGGACCGGATCCGGACAGGCCAAAGGAAGCGTCGCCTCCAGAATGTCTCGATCAAGCTCGATCCCGCGCACGTCATCGCGTTGCGAAAGATCGCCGCGATGAAATCCATGCCCTATCAGACGCTGATCCGCTGGTGGCTCGCCGAAGGCATCCGTCGCGAACTGCACGGCTCGTAACCACCGATCCAACTGCGATCCGCTCAGCTACCATTAACGAGATTTCCGTAACCGCACTGTATGCCCCCTTTTCTATTGGGGCGCCGCAACCGTTCGCCCGCTCTCCTCCCACTCTCGGATCGCCCGTTTATAAATCTTCACGGTCGCCCGTACTGCCTCCGGGGAGTCGAAACACATTCCCTCGGGCCGGTCTTCGGATTCAGGCCAGGGGG
>CAYWWM010000139.1:0-7002 GCA_964461735.1 uncultured Solibacteraceae bacterium
GTGCTCCGGCTGGTCTACCGACATCGCGCTTCCCGGAACGAGGCTTGGAACGGGAAAATCATACGGCAGAGTCGGGCGGATCACGGAAGAAATCTTCCCGCGTTTTGAGGCAAGGGAGCGCCCAGAATCGTTCGCGGGTTTGCGCCCGAATCGTGTATCCTTGAGGTAGCATGCCAGAGCAAAAAAAGCTGACCGACCGTCACGGCAGAACCTGGACTCTCTCGAAGGTGAAGTGGGAAGAAGCGGAGGAAGAGGACTTCCGTTTCTGGTATGAGCGACTGACTCCCGAGGAACGAGTTGATGCTGTGGACGACGCTCTGGAAAGCTGTCTCAAAACACGGGGGCTCGATGGCGTTCCGAGATTACGAAGAGTTTATCGCCGCACTAAATGCCCATGGGGTCCGGTACCTGATCGTCGGCGCGCACGCCGTCGCTCACCACGCTCAGCCCCGCGCCACAAAAGACCTTGATATTCTGATAGACCCTACGCCAGCAAACGCGCGCAGGGTGCTGTCAGCTCTGCGGGAATTCTTCGGCGGCAAGGACCCCGGATTCAAGGTTGCCGATTTGACCGATCCCCGATGGGTTGTCCAGCTGGGCGTTGCGCCGGTGCGAATTGACCTGCTTTCTCATCTCTCCGGCTCTCCTTCCTTTGCGATTCTCTGGCGAAATCGAATTGAAGCAAGCTTCGGTTCCGTCAAAGCGCACTACCTCGCTCTGGATGATTTGATCCGCACCAAGGAAGCTACCGGAAGAGTTCAAGACCGCGCCGACCTTCGGATTCTAAAGAGAGTGGAGAAGAGTGTCGCGAAGCGGCCAGCTAAACGGCTACATTTGCCCTGATGCTTACCAGTAGGGTAGGCGACTCAAGAGCACGTAACTCAATGGCTTCGCCGGGGCAGACCTGAAGCGCTGCGAAAGAGCTAATGTGCTTGGAGATCTCAGGTACTTCAATCGCTCCCCGAGCAACTATCACGATGAGTTCGTAAACATCGGCCTCGGCTCGGAATTTCCCCGATGTATCCAAGATAGCATAGTGCGGGTGAAGATATCGCGAGCTGAGCGCTTGGAACACCGGTAGCCAATCTGCCCGGGGACCCGCTGACTGCGTGTGGGCGAGAAGCGACTCGGCGCGCATTCCGCGGGGCCACGGGCCCTCAGACTGCACTTCCGATGGGTTTGCATCGGGGGGCGATTGAAAGCCGATCTCTAATATCCCCATCGGACCAGCTATCACTCCATGAGGAACCCCCACAGGGATCCATACCACAGTGGATTCGGAGATGGGCAAGCCATGATCGGGGCTAATTAGCTCTCCATACCCCGACAATATAACGAAGCAATCCTCGGAGCGAGGGTGAATATGGAGTGGAAACTTGTGTTGTGGCGGGACGCGAACAAGAACTGCCGAAGTGTGCAAAGCTTCTGTCAATGCAGCGCGCTGCAAACCGTCGCCTTCTCGAAATCGTTCTTGGAGAGATTCGAATAGCTTCAAGGCATCTCCATTGCCGGCTCAACCGTTCGGAGACGCTCGCCTCCCGCCCGCTGCCGCATCTCGACGTACACGTTCACAATCGCGACGGCCGCCGGCGTGACGCCGGGGATGCGAGAGGCTTGGCCAAGCGTGCGCGGGCGCACGCGGCTCAGCTTCTCGACGATTTCGCGCGAGAGGCCCGGAACGCCCTGGTACTCGAACCACGAAGGAATGATGCGGCTTTCGGCTTTTTTCATCCGCTCCATCTGCTGCTGCTGTTGCCCGAGGTAGCCGCCGTACTTGATGTCGGTCTCAGCGATTTTCAGCTCTGTGCGCGAGAGCGTGAGCGGAAGCGATTCTCGGAGAATCGCCTCGCAGTCCACGATCGTGAAGCCGGGGCGCCGCAGCAACTGCGCCAGCGTGGGCCGGTCGGCGGGCGGCTGCGCGAGCTTGCTGTAAATGGATTCGCCAGCAGGCGTCGCCGGGTCCGGACGATGGCGCTCCAGAAATTCCTTCAACTGCCGCACGCGCTCGTACTTCTCCGTGAACTCGCGGTAGTGCTCTTCGCAGATCAGTCCGGCGCGGTGTCCGATGGGCGTCAGGCGCAGGTCGGCGTTGTCAATGCGCAGGTGTAGCCGAAACTCGGCGCGCGACGTGAACATGCGGTAGGGCTCGTCGGTGCCCTTGGTCACGAGGTCGTCAATCAGGGTGCCAATGTAGGCTTGGGAGCGGTCGAGCAAAATCGGCGGTTTGCCTTGGACCATTAATCCGGCGTTGATCCCTGCGATCAGACCCTGGCAGGCGGCTTCTTCATAGCCCGTCGTGCCGTTGATCTGCCCTGCGAGAAACAGGCCTGCGATGCGCTTGGTTTCGAGTGTATGGTTAAGCTCGGTGGGGTCAATGAAGTCGTACTCAATCGCGTAGCCGGGCCGGATCATCTCGGCGTTTTCGAGACCGGGGATGGATGCCACCATCGCCGCTTGCACGTCAATCGGCATACTGGTGGACATGCCGTTGACGTAGATCTCGTTGGTGTCTAAGCCCTCTGGTTCCAGGAAGATCTGGTGCTGTAGCTTGTCGGGAAACTTCTTGATCTTGTCCTCAATCGAGGGACAGTAGCGCGGCCCGATGCCCTGAATCTGACCGCTGTAGAGCGGTGAGCGGTGCAGGTTCTCGCGCAGGATGCGGTGCGTCTCGGCGGTGGTATAGGCGATGTGGCAGACCACCTGTGGCTGCGGCAACTCCTTGGTGCGAAAGGAGAAAGGTGTCGGAACCGGATCGCCCGGCTGGACCTCGAACTGGCTCCAGTCAATCGTCCGAGCGTCGAGGCGCGGAGGCGTCCCGGTCTTCAGCCGTCCGCAGCGAAACCCCAGCCGTTTCAGGCTCTCGCCGAGGTATACCGAGGCCGGCTCGCCGCTCCTCCCTGCCGGATAAGTGTTTTCTCCACAATGAATTAGCCCATTCAGGAAGGTTCCCGTGGTACAAATTACGGTATTACCCAAAATGGTACGTCCGTCTCGCAGCTTGACGCCCCGGACGCGGTGCCGGGGACGCTCGGCATTCTCGGTATTCTCGGTTTTTTCAAAAGTCTCGAGCAGCAAAAAATCAACGACTTCGGCCTGCTTGATCTTCAAATTCGGCTCAGATTCGAGGACCTGACGCATGCGGATGCGGTAGAGCTTCTTGTCGGCCTGGGCGCGCGGGGACCAGACGGCTGGTCCGCGGCTGGTGTTCAATAGCCTGAACTGGATGCCGGTGGCGTCAATCACTTCGCCCATCACGCCGCCGAGCGCGTCCACCTCGCGCACCAGGTGCCCTTTGGCGATGCCCCCCACCGCCGGGTTGCACGACATCTGCGCGATCAGGTCGAGGTTCATGGTGCAGAGCGCCGTGCGCAGTCCCATGCGCGCCGCCGCCCGCGCCGCTTCGCACCCGGCGTGCCCCGCGCCGACTACGATCACATCGAATTGGTCATCCGCCTTCGCCATCCGCTGTTCCCTGATTGCGCTGCTGAATTCTCCCGCCGCTGCCTATCATTGTCGCAAACCTGAACCAATCCGGTCAACGCGGAGTGAGGAAGATTGGAAGATGATCCTCGGAGTGTGAGAGGTTGGCGTAAGGGCATGGTTTCAACCACGTCGAAAGCTACGACCGCAGAAGGAAAGTACCGCACTGCCGTAGGCCGTCGCGCAGCGCAGGCGGATCGACATTTGCCTTCATTCGATAGGCCACTTGGGTATGGCGGCGTCAATGGCAGCCATGAGGCGGATGGTTTCTTCCAGCGCGGTCACTACTTTCGCGTAATGCTCCAGGTCCTCATAGCTCAGGGATCGTTCGCGCCGGTCTTTCAGCCACTTCTCGCACACCTGGTAGCCGCCGATGTGGAAATTCCAGACTTCGGGCGGGACGCCTTCAAAGTATTGCCCTTCCGGTGCGCCATCCGAGCCGCGACCGTGAGCGAGCGGGCCACGCGGTTCGCCTTTGCTGATGTACACCCGGCCTGCCGTAAGTTTCTTGCCCATGCCCGGTTCCGGCTCGCCGGGAGCCGCGTATTTCGGAAAACCCTTCTCCACCAGGTTTGGCCCCTTTACGGGAAACCGGGCAATGGGCTTGGCGAGCTTCGGCGATTCGAGCAAGTGCAAGGCGACCAGTTCACCGCCGAGGGCGCAGAGCGTGCGGAACAGCTTCACGTCCGAAGTGAGCGGCACACGGGGAAAATCGCTCTTCAGAAATTCCGCATAGCGGCTGCGGTAGGTGGGCGCGTGCAAGACCGTGTAGATGTAATGGAACACGTCTTCCGGGCTGAACTGTAGCGCCGCCGTCTCGGCGGCTTTCTTCTCGCCTCGCGCCGCCGTCCCGGCGGCATCTTTCCGTTGCCAGCGGGACGCTGGCGCTACCGGGGCGATGCCAGCGCTCGGCCAAACCCATCGCCAATCTTGCAAATGAGCTTTTGCTGGATTCTCCACCGTATAGCGACTGAAGTGGGCCAATTCTTGCTCGTCACGGACCAGGTGGTCGTAGTATTCCCGCTGCCAAAACTCCCCGGCACGGTGGAGGATTTCGTTTGCTTGGTGCGCCGTGTAGGACTTCCAGGAATGCATAATCTTTTCCAGCGACTCGCCCGGGACGACAGTGAAAACGACATGAACGTGATTCGGCATTACGCACCACGCCCGCAAGGAGTAGCGTTTCCCGTCGAAGCGCCGCAGCGCCTCCGCGACCAGTTCTGCGATTTCGGGTCTGGCCAGATGGCAGGCTCCGGCTCCGGAATCGAGTTGGGTTTCGACCCGGTCCGAGTACAGTTCCCGCAGCCGTGTTTGTTCGGAACTAGTGAGTTCGCGGCGCTGTTGTTTGGCTCTGCGCACGAGGCTCTCGCGCTCCTGCTCGAAGAAATCCAAGACGGATTTCGGCAGCGAATCGGCGAGACGGAACGTGACGAAATACGTTCCGCCCTCCTGCTCCCAATGAGGCAAGTGACCCCGGTTGCGGATGCGGAGTTCGCCGGGTGGCGTAGCGCCAGCGTCCCCGCTGGCGCTTGGGGCCGCCGGGACGGCGGCGCTACACCGCAGCCCCAGTTTGCGTTCGAGGTCGGTGATGAACCTGGGATTGAGATTCGGTCGCCGTCCGCCCAGTAGCGCCGGCGTCTCGCCGGCCTCCCCTCCCCTCCCAACCTCCGACGCTGGATACAGGTAGAGGGGGAAGACTTGGTTCGCCTCCCGGCTAGTCGTTGAAACTACACAATCGTTCGCTGGTTCTTTGGCGACCCATGCATGCTTGTAACCCAAAGTGGCCTGTTGCCTTGACGAAAGCAAGCATAAGTTTTCCCTTCTCGCCACGTGATCCAGCAGTTCCCGACGGGGACGGTCCATTGCCACGGTGCTGAAATAACAGGGCCGCCAATCAAAAGGTCGGTAGAGGCACTCGATAAAGTGTTTCTCCCAATCCTTGTCCTCCCGCACTTGCTTTCGGGCGTCGGCGAGTTTCCAACCACCCCTGTCGGTTAATTTGTAGGCGGCTCGCAGCTCTTCATCCGATTTCGTCTTCTGTCGCAAATCCTCTATACGCGACCGCAGAGCAGATTCATCGAAATCCACCGCAAAGTGGTCGCGGTGAGTCTGAAACCCCAAGACATTGACGGGCAGTATATCGGGGAGCTTCCAGCCCCGTTCGTACTCCTGGCGCAACTCGCTTTGCTGCGGCACAAAGAAGTAAAAGGGCGGCTGCGGATCAAGCAATGTCCAGGGCGTGCCAGCAACGTTGCTTGCCAGCAGCGTTTCATACTTGCTCTCTCGCAATCCCCACAACTCCGCGTGGTAGACTCGATGTAGCGCCAGCGTCCCGCTGGCTCCCGGGGCCGCCGGGACGGCGGCGCTACTCTTTACAAAAATACCGAGCGTCACTCCCTGCTGAATGTCGAAAACGTTCTCATCCTTCGACCCATCCGGCGCGGTTTCTTTCTTCTTGCTGCTTCCATGCAAATCCAAGAGGTAAATCTCGCTGAAGGCTTTCATAGCTGCTGGCGCATTCCCCGGAATGTGGGGTTGTCCAGGTAGCCGTTATTGCTAATGAACGCCAACACGCCTGCCCCGGTCCGCTCAAGGCGCCACTGGCCCCAGCGGATGAACTTCACGTAATCATCCTGGAGCCATTTCGGATTCTTCTCTCCCAGCGGTTTCCCGTCCACAAAGTAGTAATCCTGAATCAACTGCCCGATGAACGTCGGAACCTTCTTGCCTTTCTTGATCTCCCAACTCCGGTTTGCAGAATGTCCTGAATAAGGCGGGTTGCCGATCACGGCGAGGATCGGTAGTTCACGCTTGATACGAACGGTTGCATTTGCTTCCTCGGTCAGTGTCCGAAGGAATCCAAACTCCATTTGCGCTCGCCGCTCCGCTTCTTCCAATGTATTCGTGAGATACACACCCAACCGTAGCGCCGCCGTCTCGGCGGCATCTTTTCCTTGCCAGCGGGACGCTGGCGCTACGTCATCGGAGAAGTCATAGGCCCACTTCTCCCGGAATCCGGCGTGCAAATCCTGTCCGGCAAGCTGCATCCCCAGCTTGAAGTGCGCCACCGCATAGGGGGCCATCAGCAATTCGAACCCGAAGATGCGCGGGAGCAGGTGATTCCGCACGCAGCCGGACCACATGCCTGCGTTTCCTTGCTGCATGAACTCGCTGCGGATGTGGTCAATCACCGAATAGAGAAACGTCCCGGTCCCGCACGCGGGGTCAAGAATCAGAACGCGAGGTAGCGCCGGCGTCTCGCCGGCCTGCGGAGCCGCCGGGACGGCGGCGCTACGTTCCGCCAGTCCGTTCGGGCATCCGAAGCGGGTTTTCAAGAGATAATCCACCGACCGGACGATGTAGGAGACCACCGGCTCCGGCGTGTAATAGACGCCTCTCGCTTCGCGGAGCTTCGGGTCATAGGCAGCCAGGAACGTCTCATAGAAATGCACCACCGGGTCTTGCCGGGCGGTCCGCTTGCCGAAGTCCGCCAGCACTCCGTCCGGGCCTTCGATGATGGTG
>CAYWWM010000140.1:0-6964 GCA_964461735.1 uncultured Solibacteraceae bacterium
AAGGGTAGTGGAAGCAGTTCCTAACGCTCTTTTTGAAAAATCCTCTCACGAAAATCGCGCAGCTCAGGCCGACCCCCCTTTTCCCACCCCGTTTTCCCGGGTGATAGAATATTGGCCAAGAGTAAGAGATGCGCAAGATTCTCTATTTTGTCGGGGCCGGTCTGACGAAGTCTCTTGCAGTACCAACACGCCCGGTGCCTGCGATGTTCGATTTTGTTAGCACGGCAGCCGAGTATCTGTACGACGACGTTATACTAACCACGCTCGCCGAACTGGAAAACGCTGAACCCTATCCGTATGTTTGGGAGTCTCCGGCAACTAGATCACTGGCCACAATGCTAGTGGGGCATGACACGAGCCGAACCCCGCTTTTACGATCCCAATTTGCCCGCGCGCTTCAACACCGCCCTGGCGAATCAATCGAGGATTTGCTGGACCGGACAGGGACCGCCTCTGGCAACATGTCCTCGCAGTCTGCTGACGTACGATTTCGTTACGCAATTAGACGTTTGGTTGATCTCATAGGTTGGGATGTTGACTGGAGCGCGCTCGAATTACTCTTGAGATACCAGTTCAATGCGCCGAACACTTGCCACACTTTTGTCAGTTTCAATTACGACTTGGTTCTCGACCGGGCCATCCAGAGGTGTTTGGGTGATAGGATGGACTTCTCGACCGGCTATGGATTCGACATCTCGCTTCAAGTGACCGAAAACCCTCCGAAAAATGTCGGTGGCGCGGTCGCCTATCCGCCAGCGTTTGCATTGGCGAAGTTGGCTCCGGTTGAACCGAGCGTACTTCTTCTAAAACCTCATGGATCGCTGAACTGGCTGGTTCCTGAAACAGGAGTAACAGGCGTAACGGCAATTCTGCCTCTCACCAATGGTGGCCTGCTGCGATATTTCTCGTCCACTGAGACCTTTCAACGGCTACAGCCTCCCAACGCACTGCCAATAGCTGTTGAGCCATTAATCTTGACACCAAGAGTCGCAAAGTGCCCCGACCGTGACTTTCTCCGCGAGATTCGAGAGAAAGAAGAGGAAGCAATCCGGTCAGCCGATGAAGTTTTTATCTTGGGTTGGAGTATTCCGAGAACAGATAGCAATCAAGAATGCCTAATCCGACACAATGTCGCAAAGCGTCCCGCGCCTTTTCAGAAAGTGACGGTCGTGAATCTGCTTTCTGGGGTGGACTACTACATTCGGGCCGCCGATATCTTCGGCGTGGCCCGCAGTGATTTGAGGATTTTTAACTCTGGCTTCAGGGACTTTGTTTCGCGACGCTCTGACGTGTGACATCTTGGGACAGGGCAAGAAGGAGACAGCCTGAAGTGCGCAATTTTTCACTTGAGGTTCCCGGCGTTTTTATACTCCACCTGCCATTGCCCGCACCGTCGGCCGGTCGGCGTTGGTGGGAGAGCGCAGCAGGCTCGCCGGCACCGTCACGACGGCCACGGTCGCGCCGGTCATGTCAAAGACTTCGACACTGTAGCCATCTTCCGTTCCCGGCACGACATGACGTTCCACAACCGTGCCCACATCCCCGGCCTTCAAATCCTCTCCGGGCAAGTCCTGGATTAGAATGACATCGGAGAAAAGCTCAAACGGCATCGGTCACCTCGGATACATGGTTATCAGCCGGGGAATATCCGTTCCATCGTCAATCTGCCAAATGCTCTCGAAAACGATCAGCCGGCCGCTGGGTGTCGCCAGTGGAGCGCGAATCTCCAATCGCAGTCCGTAGATATTCTCTTTGATTCCGGCGACCTCCGCGGTCAAATGCTGCGCTCTCAAATCGGCTTCCAAAATTTGCCAGGCGTCAGCCCGATATCCGCAACTGAGCAGCAGCCGCGCTTTGGCCGAACCCCGGCGATGAGCCGTGTTCAGCAGGTAAGAACGGAGCTTCTCCGGCGCGATGATCGCCCTATCGGCATTCGGAATCCGCATCGTCGCCGCGCCAAGAATGGACTCGCACAGGCAGTATCTCTTATTCGGAACTCTGCCTCAGCGCGCGGGGCCGCCGGCGGGCGGGTACTGGGGTTTGGGGTACTCGCCGGTGAAAAAGGGCCAAGTGTCTTCGGGAGTATCGGCGAAGATGCGGTCTTCGCAATTCCACATGTATTCAGTGATCTCGGCGTCCGGGCGCAGCTCGTAGACGAGGCGTCCCCGAATGGGAGCCGTAAAGGTCTTGGGGTCCTCGAACGTTACCTCGTTCTGCAGTGTGGTGCGGTTGGTGCGCCGGATGCGCTCGGTCACGCGAAGCTGCTCGCTATGCGGATGGCCGGCTTCGTCGAGCCACTTGATTTTGGGGTCGCCATAGAAATCCACCGTGTCGGTGACGAGGGTGTCGCCGTCCCAGCGGCCGATGGCGTGGCCCATCCAGGGCCGGTTCGGCGTGTCGGGATGGCGCCGCCCGTCGGTCCAGATTTCGCGCAGCTCGTTGTAGTTCTGGAAGCGCATGAAGACGCGGTTGGGAACTTGCAGGATCTCCATCAGGCCGCCGCTGACCAAAACGCGCGGGAACCCGTGCGGAGCGCAGCGCACGATCGTGGGGTCAGTGCCCTGGAGATAGGCATCTCCTCCCGGCACGCCCGCGGAATTGACGCCGCGTCCGCATCCGACACTTCGGCAGTGCTCCTGGGCCCACTGTTGCATCGGCATCTCCAATGCGAAAGCCCGATTCGAATTGGGCGCCCACGAGGGGCTGGCCGCTTGAGTCAAGGCCCAGATACCGGACAGGTCGCGGTTGGCAGGGGCCGCCGTCTGGGCCTGTGCCGCGATTCCTCCCCATGACACGAGGCCCGCGATCACCGCAAACATCGAAATCCACAGAGACTTTCGCATGGTGGAACCCCCTCTCTTTCCGATTCGCAAAACGAGGTAATCGGTGAATCGCTACACCACCGCTCCCGCTGCGCCCAGATTCTGCGTCTCTCCAAGCAGTTTTCCGGGAGCGCCCTGGAGGTGAATCCGCGCACTCTGCGCCCGTCTCCTCCATCACGCTTCCCCGCGGAAGACGATCCCTATTCGGGCTGGGTGCGCGGATCGCGCACGGTGTAACCCTTGCCGTCGGGGAGCGTGACGATCAAGGGAAACATGACCTTGCGCTCGTTCAGATAGGGATTCCCGAGAATCTTGACCTGGTCGCCCGGCTTGATGGAGGTCCGGCTCCAGCCAAATCTGCGGTTCAGGCCGGCGGTATTGGGGAATTGAATCCTCCAGGTTTCGACCGCGCCCTGGTCGTTCTTCACATCCATCACAATCGCGGGATGGGGATTGACCCACAGCCACTGCGTGACGGTTCCGGTGATGGTTCTTTCCACTTCCGGCGAAAACAGCCCCGCCGCCGAGTGGTGCGCGAACAGCGCTCCGGAAGCCGACAGCAAACTCCCCGCCAGGAAGAGCGCCACCAACAGGTTCTTTCTCATCGTGATACCTCCCATGGAATCCAAGCTTCGCTTCGGAAGCCGAACAGTGTATTATACCCCAGAAGAAGGCCACCGGTTCCCCGATTTCTTCCCAAATCCAGATTGATATTCCAGGACCCTCGGAATTTGGCCCATTTCGCTACCCGGCTAACCCGGACGAGCCGGAACCAAAAATGACGGATTCCGAATTCCGGATTCCGAAAGGTTGGCTCGTTTCAGAAATGGCTTCAAAGGCCTGTGAACATTGGCTGAAAACGATATACTCAAAATTTTCCTGCCAGCGACGGCAAGAAGTGAACCGCAAAGGTACTAAATAGATCCCCTGAAGCGAGAAAGGCTGCCGCCTGCACTCATGAGAGCGTCAGCGTTCCCACCAATTGGGAGGGGCTTGGAAGCCAACCGCAGGGAGTCCCTCGCTCGCGGCGTAGTTTGGCTCGCTGTATCGTACCTCTCCGCCCACGATGGTCAACAGCGGGTTGATGCGAGCAATCTCGTCCTCGGGGGCTGTCAGGTAGTCCCGGTCAATCACCACCAGGTCGGCCCACTTGCCCGGTTCAATCGAGCCGATGTCGTCTTCTTTCCATACATGCCAGGCAGCCCAGCGGGTGTAGGTGAACAGGGCTTCCCGCCGGCCGATTCTCTGCTGCGGTCCCCAGACCTGACCGGTGACCTTATCTTTCCGGGTGATGGCCCATTGCAGGCAGGTGAAGGGCCAGTCCTGATGGCCTTCACAATGGATAGAGGGTTTCATGCCGAGGCTCACTAACCGATGAAAAGGACTGTAGGCGTCGGCAGCCCGGTCCCGATCATAAATGGCGGCATACGCGCCCAAAATTTCGCTCTCGGCGTTGTCCAGCGAGACGGGCGTGCAAGTGAAACTGATCCCCAGGCGCTGGGCGCGTTGGGCCGTCGGTTCGGTCAGGTGTCCGCAGTGATCCAGCGAGAAGCGAAGATCGGCGGCGCGGATCGAATATTTATTCTCCGCTTCCTCCAGCACGGCCATATAGTCATCCAGGCTGCGGTCTCCGTTGGCGTGGATGTTGGAGACGGCCCAGCCGAATCGCGCCGCAGAAAGCAGGAAGTCCCGGAGGACGGTGTTGTTTGGATCGCCGGTCAATTTGCAATCCCCGTGCGGGCCCCAGGGCTGTCGCAGCCAAGCCGGAAACTTGGAAGACTCGCGGGGGTACGTTCCGTGAATACAGGCCGCAGCAATCTGCGGACCCGTCGTACCCTCGATGTTTCCGACGGTAGCACCGGATGACCAGAGCCAAGGAGTGCCATGCCCGGCGCGCATGGGAACCCGCCGGAACAGGACCTCTGCGACCGGGGAGCTGTCGGCGAATTCGGAGACATAGGACAACCGAACCGGCATTTCTCCCTGCTCGTCCAAAAGCTGATAGATGCGCATGGAGTCGTTGTCTACGCGCGTTGCTACCGTGGTAAGGCCGCGGGCCGCAGGCTCTTCTAACTCTTTTCGGAACAGGGGCGCGAGCTTCCGGACATCCTCCGGAGTCCACTCGGGCAAGAATTCCCCGATCACGCGTGCGGCCGGCCCTTTCAGTACGCCCGTGGGATTGCCCTGCGCATCTCGAACGATCGTCGGGAAGCCGTTGGGATATCGTGCGAGCAGCAGGTTCAGGGCCCGGGAGTTCACCATGGCAGGCTCTTCATTCCCGAGCATCAGGTAGAGGGGGCTGTCCGGAACAGTCGCATCCAGTTCCGCCAAGGTCGGCGTGAGCGAGCCACCGTTCGCGATTGACATCCCCAAAACCATCCCGTCCAGTCGGCCTCGGCCGACGACAATCCCGACAACCCACTCGCCAGGCTGCTTTTGAACAGCCAGACTGCGCAACTGTGCTAAACCCTGTTCTTTGCTGGACCACGAGACCAAGGAGGGCTGAGTATCCACGACGCCGCGCGCATGATGTGACAATGCCTGGGTGTGAACATGCAGGTGGGTCTCGATCAATCCTGGAAGCACAGTTTTACCCGCCAGGTCCACTCTGCGCGTGCTAGGCCCAGCCGTATCCAGTGCCTCCTGGTTCCTTCCGACCACAACGAACTTCCCATCGTAGATCGCCACTGCCTGTGCAATCGTGAAACTGCCAGGGTCTTCGGTATCTGCCGTCAGGATCTTTCCGTTATAGAGCACCCAATCGGCTTCCAGCACCGCCGACCGGCTGGTCGCGCAGTGCAGAAAAAGGAGTATCCCTAAGACGAAAAGTCGAGAGAGGTTCCGGCTGGTTACCATCATCTTAGCCCTCCGAAGTGCGATCCCAAAAGGTAAATGAAAGCATTGTACCAGGTTATGCAAACGCTCCATAGATTCTAGGACATGACCTGGCCTCCGCACACGTTGATGGCTTGGCCTGTGATGGCCTGCGCCTCATCGGAAGCGAGCCACACCGTGGCAAAGGCAATTTCTTCGGGCCGGAAAATCCGATTTTGGGGGCTTTCTTTGGCCAGGTATTCCCGCACCTGCTCGGGACTCATCTTGGTCTTAGCAGCGATGTTGCCTACGGCGCCCTGAACCATTTCCGTTTCTACCCATCCCGGGCAGACGGCATTGACTGTAATGCCGGAAGCGGCCGTCTCCAACGCCATCGAACGCGTCAAGCCCAGCACCCCGTGCTTGGCCGCGGCATAAGCCCCCGCATAGCGGAAGCCGATCTTGGCCGCGGTGGACGCAATGTTGATAATGCGTCCGGACTTGCGCGGCAGCATCCATCGGAGCGCCGCCCGCGAACACAGGAACGTGCCCGTCAGATTGATGGAGAGTATCCGGTTCCAAGTTTCCAAACTCATCCGGACCAGCAACTCGCTGTGACTCTGGCCTGCATTGTTTACCAGAATGTCAAGGCGATCCCAAAGTTGTTGTGCTCTCTCAAAGAGCGCCTCCACGGAACTGGGATCGGAAACGTCGCATACAACGGCCAGGGCCTCCCGGCCGTGGTTTCGCATTTGCCCCGCGACTTTCTCGAGCAGTGCAGAAGTTCGCCCGGCCACGATGACCGAGCAGCCTTCGGTAGCGAGAGCGAGGGCGATGGCCTCGCCAATTCCCCGGCCACCGCCGGTGACGATGGCTGTTTTCCCTGCTAACCGCACAGATTCTCCTTCCTGAAGTACATGCTTCACCGATCCAGTAGTCTCTGCCAATCTAGGGAATCGGGTTCAACAGAGCAAGGTCGGCGCGGCCGGCAGCCAGCAAGGTATTGGCCTGGTCGGCCGTGGTGAGGTGGCCGGTGGCCATGACCGGGAGGCGGACCTCGTTGCGGATCCAGTCGCAGTAGGAGGCGAGGAACGCCGGGCCGTATTCCGGCTGGGCCTCGAGCGTGGTTTGGCCTGCCAGGATCGTCAGCAGATCACAGTCGCTTGCCTGCAAGGCCTGCGCCAGCGCGGTAGCGTCCTGCACCTCCCAGCCTCCTTTCACAAAATCAGTGGCAGGGATGGCTGCTCCCAGGGGTTTGGACGCGGGCCACGCTTGCCGCACCGCGGCAAACACTTCCAGCGGAAATCGCATCCGGTTTTCGAGTGAAC
>CAYWWM010000141.1:0-6962 GCA_964461735.1 uncultured Solibacteraceae bacterium
TCAACGGCCTGGCGGTGGACCGGCAAGGAAACCTATACATTACTGAGACGGGCGCGGGGCTGATCCGCAAGGTGGACGCAGTCACGGGCGTCGCCATCATCATCGCGGGGGGCGGCACACTGCTCGACGATGCGCGTCCGATCCCCGCCCGCCAAGCCTTGCTGGATAGCCCCAATTCTCCCGTCGTGGACCCGTTCGGCAACGTCTTTTTCAGCGACACGAACAATCATCGCGTTCGGAAGATCACTCCCGACGGAATGATCACCACTGTCGCGGGTACTGGAATTCAGGGCGGTGGCGGAGTCGGCGACGGTGGCCCGGCCACCCGCGCCCAGTTGAATTACCCGCTGGGTCTGTATCTGGACAGCGTAGGCAATTTGTTGATCGGCGAAATCGGGAGAGGAGACCAAGGCCGCGTGCGCATGGTGACCGCCGCGACCGGGATCATTCAGACGATTGCCGGCGGTGGAACGGGCGGCGAGGGATCGCGGGCCTTGGAGTACCGCCTGAACGCCGTGGGCGGGGTGACCCAAGACCGCCAGGGTAACATTTTGCTCGTAGCGAACTCGGGAAGCGGAGATGGACGGGTTCTCCGCATTGATCGTGCGTCCTCCATCGTTACCACCGTGGTGGGCGGAGGGACGACTTTTAATCCCCCGTTGCCGGCTGCTCCCCGAAGCCTCCAACTCTGCGGCACGACTTTCGTGGCCGTGGATTCGGCGGGAACCGTGTACTTCGATGGTTGTGGCGGAGTCCAGAAGCTCGACCCCTCGGACAACTTGGTCAAAAACTTCTTCAACGGAAGCGGCTGGGGCGGCCAAGTCGTGTTGGATAGCTCGGACACCGTCTTTGCCGCCACCGTGGGGGGACTGGTTTACCGGATCGAACGCGAGCAGACTGGACGCGTGGTGGCCGGCACAGAAGACCCCTTCGACGGCCTCTTTGCCAACCTTGCTGCGCTGGGCATTCCGTTCCGGGTAGCTTTCGACGGCCAGGGGAATCTCTACATTGCCGACAACAGCCAGTCCTTGGGGCGGATTCGCCGGGTGGATCGCCGGACCGGGATTATCACGACCGTGGAAAGCGGGAACGTCCAAGGCCTCGCCGTAGATCGAGCCGGCAATGCTTATTTTGCGAGTTTTAATAGCGGGATTCGAAAATTCGAGGCCGAAACGGGAAGGCTCACGACGCTACTTGCGCCGGCCGGATCCCCCGAAGGTATTCGCTTGGCCGAAGGGATGCGCGCTGCGGACGCGCGTGTTTATGGGTCGTCGGGGCTGGCTGTGGACGCGACTGGGAACCTCTACTTCATCACTACAGGTCCCCCCGGTACGACAATAACTCCTTCGCCGGTCTACGAGCGCATCTGGATGCTGGAAGCCTCCAGCGGCTTACTGCGGGTCGTGGCGGGGAACGGGACGCGGGCCACCACCGGAGACGGAGGGCCGGCCCGAGACGCCAGTTTGGGAAATCCCATTGACATCGCGCTGGACGGTCGCGGGAACCTCTTGATTGTCACGTTTGCTCCACGCTTGCGTCAGGTCAACCTCGCCACCGGAATCATTACCAGCATCCCGGTAGATTTGTTCGACCAATATGGGGTGACCGTGGATGGCCAGGGAAACATATACGTTTCACAAGGGGGCCGAAGCCAAGTCGGCGTCATTGTTGGCGGGCGATTCATCATCGTTGCAGGCAGCGGCCAGCGCGGCTTTTTCGGTGATGGTGGTCTCGCCACGCTGGCGCGCTTGAACGAACCGGCCGGACTGGCCGTGGACCCCGAGGGGAACTTGTATATCGCCGACTCCCTGAATTCCCGCGTGCGGAAGGTCTCAGCGGTTTCGGTCACACCGGTGCTGGCGGTCAGCGCGAATAGACTTGAATTTACCGCGCGACAGGGCCAGCTTCCACCTTCCCCGCAGCGCGTCAGTATCACCGGCGGAAACTTGGTGCCGTCGGCGTGGAATGCGGAAATTACTACTCAGACCGGCGGTAACTGGCTGGCGGTCTCTCCGCCTAGCGGGACCACGCCAGCCTCTCTCCAGGTTGGGGTCAACCCGGCCAACCTGATTCCGGGTCTGTATCAGGGAGCAGTGAACATCATCTCGCCCGGGGCCAGCGGGTCGCCGCAGACGATTGCGGTGACCCTGAACGTGCAGTCCACGAGCCCTCCAGTTATCGGCCTGTCGCAGCAATTCTTCAACTTTACGGCGTTGCAGGGAGGGGCGAGCCCGCCGGCGCAGTCTGTCTCGTTGACCAATACGGGCGGCGGGACGCTGAGTTTTACCATGCAGACAGAGATCAGCGGGGGTGGCGCATGGTTGGAGGTGAGCACATCCAGCCCTACCGCTCCGGCGACACTAACGGTGCGGGCCAACAGCACGAACCTAGCGGCGGGTCAGTATCAGGGGTTAATCACGATCCGGGAAACCACCACGGGCGAGATTCGCACGCTCGCGATTTCCTTGCTGGTGTCGCGCGCGGTGCCGATCTTGCAAGTCAGCCAAACGGGGCTGCTGTTCCTGGGAGTGGAAGGCAGCCTGACAATCCGGCCCCAGAGCCTGACCATCCAGAACCGAGGGCAAGGGGTGATGAACTGGAGGGTTACCACCAGCGTTCCCGGTGGAGGCGATTGGCTGCGGGCGACGCCGGAGAGCGGTTCAAGCGACGCCGCCAACCCTCAAGCAGCGCCCACGGTGACGGTTTCGGTGGACCCCACGGGGCTGCGCGCCGGCGTTTCTACCGGCCTGCTCATCATTACGGCCGAGGGCGCGCCCAATTCCCCCTTCCTCGTGCTGGTCTTTGTCAGCATGTTGGCGGCGGGGACCGAGCCGGTGGGATTGATTCAGCCCGCCGGCCTGATCTTCACCGCGCCGGCGGGGGCGACGGTTCCTCTGACCCAAGAAGTGACGGTCTCCAGCACCGGCGGCCGGCAACTGCAATTCATCGCTGGCGTCCGCACGCAGAGCGCGGGCAATTGGCTCTCGCTGACGCCGACCAGCGGGACGCTGCTCGGTTCAACCGACAGCGTGGCCTTGCAGGTCACGGCGAGTCCGTCCGGTCTGGCGGCGGGGGTCTATTTTGGCGCCCTGACAGTGGCCTTCGGAAGCGGCCTGGTGCAGGAGGTAGCCATCGCCCTGGTGGTGGCCTCCGGCACGGCGGCGGCGTTGTCCCGGAGCGACATAGAGAGCCAGCGAGGTGATTGGGCGGCCGCTGACGGCTGCCCGCCGACGCGCCTGGTGATGGTGGAAACGCGCCTGATCCAGAACTTCCAGAGCAGCGTGGGTTGGCCGACCGTGCTGGTAACCCAGGTGAAGGACAACTGCGGGCGGAACATCGCCGACGCTACCGTCCTGGCGAGCTTCTCCAGTGGGGACCGCGCCTTGGGGCTGACCAATCTCGGCAACGGCTCCTACTCCGGCACCTGGGTGCCGAGTACCCCGCAGGCGGCCGTGACGGTCACGCTCGACGCCATCCACGCCACGCTCGGCGCGGCCACGGTGCGGCTCAGTGGCGCGCTGACCCCGGCGCTCACCCCGCTGGTGTTTCGCAATGGGGCGGTCAATGGAGCCAGCTTCCAGGCGTTCGCGCCGCTCTCGCCGGGAATGCTTTTCTCGATTTTTGGCAATAACCTGGAGCGAACGCCGCTAGGGGCCGCGCAATTGCCCTTGCCGCACCAGTTGGGAGAGATTTCGGTCAAGCTGGGGGAAAGGGAGGTGCCGCTGCTGTTTGCGGGGCCGGGGCAAATCTACGCCCAGGTGCCCTATGAGCTGCCCACCGGGACGACGGCCTCCTTGGTGGTCAAGAAAGGGGAGGTCTTCACAACCCCGGAGATGGTGACCATTGCGCCCGTGCAACCCGCGATCTTTACGCTAGAGGGGACGGGCAGTGGCCCGGGGGCCGTCCTGAATCAGGACTCGTCGCCAAACTCGGCCAGCAAGGCGGCCGCGCGCGGGAGCCTGGTTCAGATTTTTGCGACGGGCTTAGGCCCGACCAATCCTCCCGTGCCGAGCGGCAGTCCAGCTCCGTCACCGCCAGCCGTGGTGACCAATGAGGTGACGGCGACGATTGGCGGCCTCAATGCGCCGGTACAGTTTGCGGGATTAGCGCCGGGTTTCGTGGGGCTGTATCAAGTGAAGGTGGCAATCCCGGCCAGCGTAATGCCCGGCCCGGAAGTCCCGCTGGTGTTGCTCCAAAGCGGCGTGGCGAGCAACACGGTCACGCTGGCCATCCACTGAGATTGTGCGACGTGCGGATGCTTGCGCATTGTCGGCCCTGAGCCCCGTCGAAGGGTAAGCAAGCGGACCAGCACGTTTCTGCCAGTGTCCACTCAGGAAGGTGTCCACTCCCTCCCGGTCGTGGCTCTGCTCACGCTCCCGGCTCGGATACAAGCGCCCGTCGTCAGAGCTTGATGACGTTCACCAGCTCGCGGACCGCTTCGGCGCTCTTCTGCAAGGCGGCGAGGTCTTCGGGGGTGAGCTTCACCTCGTAGATCTGCTCGATGCCGCCCGCGCCGAGCTTGCACGGCACGCCGACGAACAGGCCGGTCATTCCGTACTCGCCTTCGAGGTAGGCGGCGCAGGGGACAATCTTCTTCTTGTCCTTGAGGATCGCGTCCACCATCTCGACGACGGCGGCCGAGGGAGCATAGTAGGCGCTGCCGGACCCGAGATACTTGACGATTTCGGCGCCGCCGTCGCGCGTGCGCTGCACGATCTTGGCGATGGCATCGGCGTCGAGCAGGTCGGTGAGCGGGATGCCGGCCACTTGCGTGTAGCGGACCAGCGGGACCATGGTGTCGCCGTGGCCGCCGAGCACGAAGGCGGTAACGTTTTCGACGGAGACGTTCAAGGCCATGGCGATAAAAGTGCGGAAGCGCGCCGAGTCGAGAATGCCGGCCATGCCGATGACGCGCTGCCGGGGAAACCCGCTCACTTTGAACGCCACCTGGCACATGGCGTCGAGCGGATTGGTGACGATGATCAAGATGCAGTTCGGGGAATGCTCGACGACCTTCTCGGTAGCGTCCTTGACCACCTCGTAGTTCTTGATGAGCAAGTCGTCGCGGCTCATGCCGGGCTTGCGGGGGAATCCCGCGGTGACCACCACGATGTCGGACTTGGCCGTGTCCTTGTAATCATTGCTCCCGAGGACGCGGGAGTCTGAGCCCACCACCGGCCCGGCCTGGAGCATGTCGAGCCCCTTGCCCTGGGGAATCCCTTCCATGATGTCGGTCATCACGACGTCGGCCATTTCCTGGTCCGCCAGCCGCAAAGCCACCGACGCCCCGACGTTGCCCGCCCCGACTACCGTTACCTTCTTCCGCATGAGAGCCTCCTCGAAAAATAGTGAGCAGCGAATGTACCACAGGCGCACGGGAATTTCGACGGGGGTGGGCCGGGTGGCGGGCTTGCGGTAGTGTCTCGGTTTGAATTCCCAAGCTGTCAGGGCACGGTTTTTAACCGTGCCGTAAGAGCACGTGCCGACAGCGGTTTCAACCGCTGGGGGACGGCACGACTAAAAGTCGTGCCCTGACGATTCCACAGCTCGGCTACACCATTTGTTAAACTGCTATATAGCACGGTCGAAGAATCGGTCATCAGGTGCGCTCTCTTGCCTACCATCTGATCCACGATTGGCTTGATGTTGTTCACGGTGACGCGCTCGACAGGGAACGAGCGCACAGAGCCGCCACGCTGCAATACGGAAAATACGGCGCTCTTGTTCGCAACTGGACTCAGAATATCCTTCTGGCGCTCTCCCGGTTTCCCAGCCGCAGAACCGACGCGCAACTTGCCCCCAATGTAAGTTTCGTCTGCCTCGACAATGCCCTTGAAAACTCCCTTTGCTGGCTCTTGCGTTAGCGCCCAGCGGATGCGGTGTGCCATAAACCATGCGGTCTGGTAGCTCTTGAACTCCAAGTTTCGCATCAACTGGTGCGCTGAAATTCCTTTCTTCGATGAAACCATGAGATGAATCGCCAATAGCCACTTGTGCAAGGGAATGTGCGAGTCTTCAAAGATCGAGTTAACGGTGACAGTGAACTGTTTGCGGCAAGAGCGGCACTTCCACACGCCTTTGCGAACGTGTGTTTTTGCTCCCGGTTTGGGAGTGAGCCTGTAGGCTTCGTTCACAAGTCCGCAATGCGGGCACTCTGGACCATCCGGCCAGCGCATCCGCTCGCTGTACTCGCGTGCGGCATCTTCGTCACGATACTGCGGGGCAAGCAATCCTTTGTTTTCCATGCCCCAGATCGTATCAGCTTATGTGGGTTTGTCAACAAGATAATTCCGCGCGGAAATCAGTTGCAATCCCCGCAGAATGGTATTATAGGAATGAGTTTGCGCGACGGAACCCGGAATCCGAAATGGTTCGAAACCTGGAATGGTTCGGAATCTGAAGTGGTTCGGAATCCGGAATCTGGAATTCGGAATCAAGGAGCATCCTGCTCCTGGGTTCCGCCCCGCCCGGGGTAGTAGGAAATGCGTGAAACGGTGATGACCTGGCGCAACACATTCCGGCGCAAAGCCTTGAGCGCGGCCCGCTGGTACCGCATGTGGTCGCGGATCGCCTGGGGACTGCTGCATGACGGGCATCCGCTGCTGGCCCATCTGATCCCGATCCGCCGTTGCAATCTTTCCTGCGCCTACTGCAACGAGTACGACGACACCTCCGCTCCCGTCCCGATCGAGGAGCTGCTGCGCCGCATAGACCGGCTGGCGTCTTTCGGAACCTCCATCGTGACCATCAGCGGAGGCGAGCCGCTGCTCCACCCGGAGCTCGATCAGGTCATTCGGCGGATTCGCCGCCACGGCATCATCTGCGGCATGATTACCAACGGCTACCTTCTCACCGCAGACCGCATTGCGCGGCTCAATCGTGCGGGGCTCGAATACTTGCAGATCAGCATTGATAACCTTCAGCCCGACGACGTCTCAATGAAGAGCTTGAAAGTGCTCGAC
>CAYWWM010000142.1:0-3730 GCA_964461735.1 uncultured Solibacteraceae bacterium
GCTTTGTCGTAAAACGCCGTGCCGTAAACGCGCGTCAACCGGTCCGAGTTCTCGTCCCCGTGCCAGTAGCTCGAGGCCAGCGACATTACCTTGAAGGCCTTGATCCGTCCCGTGCTTGGGATGTGTGGACCCATGCACAGATCCTCCCAGTTCTTCCCCGGCTCGCCAGTCGCGTAAAACGAGATCGGCGGCTTCTGCCGCGCCGCTACTCCAAACGCTCCCGCCATGGCCCCGCCCGCTCCTTCGAGCGCGCGCACGGCGTTGTCCACTTTGTATTTGTTGCCTTCCTTGCGCAACTTTGCGAGCGCCTCTTCGTCGGCCATCTCGTAGCGCGTCATCGGGCGGTCGGCGGCGACAATCGCGGCCATGCGCTTCTCGATTTCCTCAAAGTCCTTTGACGAAACGTTCGCGCCTTCGGGAAAGCGAATATCGTAGAAAAAACCTTCATCGGTGGGGGGGCCGTAGACGAGCTCCGCCGTGGGCCAGATTTGCTGGATCGCCTCCGCCATGACGTGCGCCGCGGTATGCCGCAACAGGAACAGCGCATCCGCGCTGCGCTTGCCGTTCTCGGGCGTCTCGACGACGATCAGCACCTTTGAGTCGCGGTCAATCACGGTGGCCAGGTCGCGCAACTGCCCGTCAATGCGCGCTCCCACGCTTCGCTTGGCCAGGCTGCGGCTGATGTCCTCGGCGATCTTGTGCGCCGCGACGGGCTGGTCGTAGCTTCGAACCGACCCGTCAGGCAGAGTAATTACCGGCACAACGTTTCAACTCCCAGGCAGATTGCCGTCGGATTGCACTTCGCGGAACCATCTGCTCTGCTACCAATTCTACACGATGGAAGCAAGCGGGAACAGGCGATGCCATGTACTTCATTCAAGATATAATCAGTCAGCATGCTTGGGGCCAACGAAATCATCTCGTACATTGACATGTGCCGACGCGAGGGTGTCAGCCTGCAGCGAGGGATGAACTTCGGTCTCGGCGGGAATCACTCCGTAATTCTTATGTCAGTCAGGCGTGGGGCACCCTATCGAGACCGCCTTGAGGAAGACGGGTCGGTTCTCGTCTACGAAGGGCACGACGAGGCAAGAGGCCGGGCAACCCCAACTCCCAAACAGATAGATCAGCCGGAACAAACGCCACGAGGGACCCCAACGCAGAACGGCCTATTCTTTCAGGCCGCCCATGACTACAAGCGCGGGGTGCGCTCGCCTGAGCGGGTTCGCGTTTACGAAAAACTCAAGCCAGGGATTTGGTCATACAATGGAGTCTTCCACCTTGTCGATGCTTGGAAGGAGCACGACGGTTCTCGAAACGTTTTCCGATTCAAACTTATAGCGGTTGCAGGTGAAGAAGATTTTTCAATTCCTCCACCACAGGTCATAAACCGTCGTCGACTCATCCCGACATCCGTTAAGATCGATGTCTGGAAGCGCGACGGCGGGAAATGCGTCATCTGCGGTGCGACTGACGAACTCCAATTCGATCACGACCTCCCGTATTCCAAGGGTGGGACGTCACTTGCCACAGAGAACGTTCAACTCTTGTGTGCTAGACATAACTTGCAGAAGCACGATCGAATTGTGTAACACTTAAATTGAACCCTTGCGATTGCCGCAGGAGCCATCTAATGACGAAACTCGACCCGCAGGAACGCGAACTCTCGGAATCCTACGATCGCGGAGAATGGAAGCCCGTGGCTCGATTGGCGCGGGCGCGGAAACGATATCAAGAATACGCGAAAGCCACCTTCAAGAAGGATCGGCGAGTGAACATCCGCATTTCGAGCAGGGACCTCGAAGCGATCCAGACCCGCGCGCTTGAAGAAGGGATTCCGTACCAGACTCTAATTTCGAGCCTTCTGCACAAGTATGTCTCCGGCCGCCTGACGGAAAGAAAAGCCTAGGTCCGTCACGCCAGCTCCAATTCAATCTTCTTGGCAGCCGGGTCGAGCTTCACAATCCGAAAACTGCGGACCTGCCCGGCGCCAGCGGCTCCCGGCTTGGCCCCGCCGCGGGCTGTCCCGGCCTTCCAGCGAGCGTTCAGCATGGAGGTCAGCGAGGACAGGTCCGCCTTCGACTCGGCCTTCCCTGCTTCCTCCCCCGGGGACTCCGCAGTCATGCGGCACAATCCCTGCACACCCTCGCCCAGTTCCACGCGCCCGGTTCCGCCGGAAACTTCCGTCAGCCGGCCGGTGACCACGTCGCCTTCTTTGCGTTCGGCAATGTATTCGTCCAGGCTGCTGGGAACCAGTTGCTTGATGCTCAGCCGCAACTGACGCTTCTGCGGATCCACCTCGAGCACTTGCGCCTGGACCACCTGTCCAACCTTCAGCACCTCCTGCGGGTGCTCGATGCGCTTCTCCGTGCTGATCTCGCTGACGTGAACCATGCCTTCGACGCCTTCCGCAAGCTGCACGAAGGCGCCGAACTTGGTGAGACTCGTGACGGGCCCTTCGATCACCGAGCCTGCCGCAAACCGCTGCGGGGCCTCGGCCCAGGGATCGCCCAGCGCCTGCTTGAGTCCCAAGGCAATGCGCCGGGCGCCTTTGTTCACTCCCAGGATCACCGCCTCGACGGTCTCGCCCGCCTGAACCACGTCACTCGGGTGTTTCACTCTTTTGGACCAGGCCATCTCCGAAATGTGGATCAGTCCTTCCACTCCCGGCTCCAACTCGACAAAAGCTCCGAAGTCGGCCAGGCGAGTCACCGGGCCGCGCACGCGGTCGCCGGCCTTGTATTTTTCGGCCGCCGAATCCCACGGGTGCGGCTGCAGTTGTTTCATGCCCAGCGAAATGCGCCGCTTGTCGGGATCAATCTTGAGCACTTTGGCTACAATCTCCTGCTCCAGCGAGAGCACGTCCGCCGGTTTGTTGACGCGGCTCCAGGAGATGTCGCTGACGTGCAGCAGGGCGTCTACTCCGCCGATATCCACGAAAGCTCCGAAGCCGGTCAGGCTGCGGACCGTGCCGCGCACGGTTTCGCCTTCCTGCAACTCCGCGTAGCGGCGCTGCTTGGTGGCGCGCTCTTCCTCTTCCGCAACAGCGCGGCAGTCAACGACCACGTCCTCGTCCGCCTCGTCGAGCTTGGTAATGCGGCAGCGGATCTCTTGTCCCACCAACTTTTCAAGGCTGGCGGCGTCGCGCGCCCCGCTGCGCGAGGCCGGCAAAAAGGCCCGCACGCCCACATCCACCGTCAGGCCACCTTTGATCACGCCCGTCACCGTGCCCACGATGGTGGCCTGCTCGGCGAAGGCCTTCTCCAGCGACTCCCAATCCGTCACCCGTGTCACCTTGCCGCGGGAAAGCCGGTAGTAGCCGCTCTCGGGGTCGCGCCCCGTGACGGTGACCACGACCTTGTCCCCAGCCTTCACCGCCTCGCCAGCCCGCTGGACGGCCGCCAGCGGCAGAATGCCTTCCACCTTCGAGCCGATATCCACGAGAACCGCATCTCCGGAAACGGCGATCACGGTTCCTTCGCGTCCTTCCCCGCCCTCGCGCGAGCGCGGCGCGCGGCTCTGCTGGTACTGCGCGAGAATGTCGCCGAACGACTCCGCCGATTCGGCCGTGGATTCGGGTTCCGGCTCGGGTTCCGGCTCCGGTTTCGTAATGACTGGCTCGGACATGAAAATGACCACCTCGCTCCGGCACGTTCCCAGCTAGGATAACATCTTTCAGGTATAATTGGCCGCAGCCTGGATTTCCTGAAGAGGCCTTCGGAGGACCCAA
>CAYWWM010000142.1:3830-6961 GCA_964461735.1 uncultured Solibacteraceae bacterium
TCAGGTATAATTGGCCGCAGCCTGGATTTCCTGAAGAGGCCTTCGGAGGACCCAAGGAGGAATACATATGAAACGACGAATCGCGATGGTCAGTTTGGTTCTCAGCGCGTCGGCGACCTGGGCGCTGGCCCAGAGCAATCCGGTATACCTGCAATTCCGGCCCGGCTCGTCGAAAGGGGCGCTCTACAAACCGGACCGAGGTCCGGCTCCGCACGTCGCCATCATCGTGACGCACCGCACGGGGAACAACATGGGCGGTCTTCCCACCACGGAGCTGGCCAAGCGCGGGTTCATGGTGCTGGGCTTCAACTCGCGGTTCGAAAACAACGAAGCTTCCGTGACGTGGGAGGACATCGCTCTCGACGTCAAGCTGGGCGTCGAGTATCTGCGCAAGCAGCCCGGCATCACGAAGGTTCTGCTCTACGGCGGCAGCGGCGGCGGGCCGACCATGAGCTTTTACCAGGCGGTCGCCGAGAAGGGGCCATCCTATTGCCAGGGACCCGGGAAGCTGGTGCAGTGCACCAACAGTTTGGCGAACCTGCCGCGCGCCGAGGGCATCATCTTCCGCGACGCGCATCCCGGCAACTCCGTCAACGCCGTGCGCAGCATCAATCCGGCGGTCCTCGACGAGTCCGACCCGCACAAGCTCAATCCGGACCTCGATCCCTTCAATCCGAAGAACGGCTTCAACCCGAACGGGCCGTCGAAGTACTCGCGGGAGTTCCAGCAGAAGTATTTCAGAGCGCAGGCGGACCGCATGAACCGCTTGATCGCCGCGGCCCAGGCCAAGCTGGCGCGCATGAAGCAGGGCCAGGACCGCTTCCCCGACGACGACGTCTTTCTCGTCACGCGCGGCATCGGGGCGCGGCTCATGGAGATGGACCCGAGCATCCATCACAGCACCACCAAGCCGCAGAAACTGCTCAAGAACGACGGCACCGTCGTGACCCAGATCGTCGAGAGCGTGCGTCCGCCCGCCAGCGGCATGCAGGAATCGAACGCCACGTTCAACGGCGGCACGCACTTTTTGACGCTGCGTTCCTTCTTGAGCGCGAACGCCATCCGCGCCACCGACTCGATGGACACGATTGACTGGTGCTCCAGCAACAACTCGACCCCGTGCGCTCTGCGCAACATCTCGGTCCCGATTCTCATCGCCGGCATGGGCGGCCACTACTTCCTCCGCGACAACGAAATCCACTACGAGGTCGCCGCCAGCCAGGACAAGGACTACATCATCATCGAGGGCGCCGAGCACGGCGTCACGCCCTGCACCGAGTGCGAGAAGACCCCCGGCCAGTACTCGAACACCGTGAAGAATTTCTTCGACTACGTGGCAGCGTGGATCAACAAGAGGTTCTAGCGCGTTGTCTCATGGGAATGGTTCTTGCCGAGAGTAGCCACGGCGCGGTTTTTGTGCCGTGGGGCTGTACGATAAGCGGAGGCGCGAACGAACAACCGGATGCCCGTCGAAGCCGGACCTCCCAGGGCAGAGGCACGGCTCAATCCGAAAACTACCGCCTGCTACGTCTGCGGGCCGGACAACGCCGCCGGCCTGCACGTGCCGTTTGTTGCTGACGGCCCGCACGGCAGCCGCGGTAGTTACACGGTGCTCGCCGAACACTGCGGCTGGCCGGGACTGCTCCACGGCGGCGTCGCCTTCGCCCTCATGGATGAAGCCCTCGCCTGGGCCTGCTATTTCCAGGGACTCTATGGGGTGACCGCGCGCGTCGAGACCCGCTTTCGCCAGCCGCTTCCCGTCGGAACGAAATTGACGATCCGCGCCTGGACCACCGACCAGCGCCGGCGATTGATCACCGCCCGCGCCGAAATCCGATTGGATGCCGCCGACGGCCCCCTCGTCGCGGAAGCCGACGCCACGATGTATCTGCCGGAACCCGCATCCGAGCCGCGCGCGTGAGCGAGCGGGCCCACTCGCTCACGCTCGTGGCTCGGATAAAAACTAAAACAGTTTTTCACTATCCAACAGAATCGTCACTGGGCCGTCGTTGACGAGTTCGACTTCCATCATGGCGCGGAAGACGCCGCTCTCGACGCGCAGGCCGTGGCCGCGCAGGGTGGCGAGAAAATACTCATAGAGCGGCTCGGCCTCTTCCGGCGGCGCGGCGTCAATGAAGCTCGGACGGCGCCCGCGCCGCGCGTCCCCGAACAGAGTGAACTGCGACACGGCCAGTACTGCGCCCTGCCTTTCATCCTGCATCTCCCGCTGGACATCCCTCTGCCTATCCCTCTGGATATCAAGCACCGAGCGGTTCATCTTGCCGTCCGCGTCCGAGAAGATGCGCAGATGCGCGATCTTCTCCGCCAGATAATCCGCCGCCTCCCGCGTGTCGCCGGCGCGAATTCCGAGCAGGACCACCACGCCCGCGCCGATCTCCCCTACGGTTTTCGACTCCACGCGCACGGCGGCGCGGGACACGCGCTGGACCACGGCTCTCATCGCGGCTCCATCACCGCTTTTGCATTTCTCTCCTGTCTCCGTTATCCTAGCAAAGAATCTCGGGTGCAGCAGGACGAGCCGATGGCGCTGACTTCGGAGCAGTTGCGAAAGGTGCTGGGCCACTTCGCCACGGGCGTGACGGTGGTGACGACGCGCCGGACCTCGGGCCAGCCCTGGGGATTCACCGTCAACGCCTTCACGTCCGTGAGCCTCTCCCCGCCGTTGATCCTGATCTGCGTGGACCACGGCACGGAGAGCTTTCAGGCCATGAGCCAGGCGCGGCATTTTGCCGTGAATTTTCTCGCCGAGGATCAGGAGGAGGTGGCGCGCGTCTTCGCGTCCAGAACCCGCGACCGCTTCGAGCACACCCCGCACCGGGAAAGCCCCCACGGGTCCCCGCTGCTCGACGGCTGCCTCGGCTTCCTCGAATGCCGCACGGTTGCCTCCCACGCGCACGGCGAGCACACCATCGTCATCGGAGAAATCGTGCAGGCGGAAGCCAACGGCGGCGCTCCGCTGCTCTTCTACCGCAGCGCCTACGCCCGCGTGGAAGCGTCGCTCCAGCCCACGAAACGATAACGGACCGATTGCTGGATAGGTGGCTCCGCTTTCGTGAGCACGGGTCGGAAGCCCGTAAGGGCATCCCGGCTAGCCGGGATGCCGTAAGACC
>CAYWWM010000143.1:0-6952 GCA_964461735.1 uncultured Solibacteraceae bacterium
AACCAGTGACCTAGGGATTATGAGACCCTCGCTCTACCACCTGAGCTACGCCGCCTCTGAGACTGTCCAGTCTGGTCGAATCCTGCAACGGGCAGGATGCCAGCTTGCCTCCCAAGATACAGGAAAAACGGGGTCGGGAGCAAGCGCGTCCCAGGCCTCTCTATTGTCCTCTCGCCTTTGGTGGCAAACCCAGAACCTTGCCGATCACCTTTTCCCAGCACCAAAATGCGTCTCGTAATAGCTTACTGACGGATTAGGGTAACGTTTTCTTGCTTGACGCTTCCCAGAGCGCTGACCTATAGTTACAAGCGCGGTTACGCCGTTTCCCCCTGAAAGTTGACTGCCAATAAGGGAATAGTCCCGGGGAGATTTTCCGTTGCCTTCTATTCGGTTGAAAACATTCACCAAAATGGTCGCTCCACTTTGCGCCTGGGCGGCGATGCTGTGCTCCATGGCATGGGGAGCGACGTTCGGAACCGTCATCCCCATCGGCGGTCATGCTTCCGACATTGCGCTGGACGAACTGCGCGGGCGGCTCTACGTTGCCAACTTCACAGCCAATCGGATTGAAGTTATCTCCACAGCGGACAATACGCGTCTGGCCCCTATCCTCGTAGCGCCCCAACCGGGTACAATCGCCCTTTCCCCGGACAGCCGGTACCTCGTGATCGGCCACTACAATACATTCGACAGAGGGTTTGGACCGGACCCTTCGCTCCGCCCAGCGATAACCATCCTTGATCTGCAAACAGGGACCCAGCGATTGATCCCGCGAGACCCCGTGCCGGCCTTTTGGAGAGCGCCCGATCCATACCCTTCAGACGCCTCGGCTTTGGCGATTGCCTTTGGAAACGGCCCTCACGCGCTGGTTATCAGCAACCGTCAGACACAGGATGAAAACGTGCCGCGATTCGGGCCCAGTTTCCAGTTGCTGGACCCCGCCACGGGCGGGCTTACCACACTCGACAGTGACAACTGGGTGGATTCCACGAGTCTTCCTGTGCCGTTTGCCACTTTCCCTCCCGAAGTCATGGAGGCTGCCGCGAGCGCCTCCGGCAACGGCGAGATCATCTATTTCCAAGCCAGAGTCTTCCAGCCACCGGACGATTTAAGATACTACGACGGCGCCTACCATGTGAGCAGCCAACGTCTGGCGATTGGCAGATTCACATCTTCTCCTGAGCCGGGACCCGTCTTGATCAGCGTGGACCAAAATGGCTCGACGTTTCTTTCCAATTGGACATTGACGAGCGCCAGCTTCGTGCTTCTGGCACAGTTCCCTTATCCCACGGGCAGGTTCAACGTCGGCAGCCACGTGTTCGATTCCTTGGGCAATCGGATCTATGCTCACCTACCTACGCCGGATGAAATTCGCCCGTCCCCAAGCACTCTCCCGACGGGGGATGGCGCCGTCCTGACCATCCTGGACTCGGATAATCTGACCGTGCGCGAGAGGATACGGATCCCCGAGAGCTTGGCGGGCAAATCTTTGTTGTCCTCCAACCGGCAGGTCATGTACTCCGCCTCCGACAGCGGCGTGACAGTTCTGCCGGTTGGCGCGCTGGATCAGACCCACCGGGTCACGACGCTGCAAGAGGACCTCTTCTTTGCTCTCGGTGCCGCGGACCCCCGCGCGGCGGTCCGGGAACTCGACGTGGTGAACCCCGGTGGAGGAACCACTGATTTTCGCGTGTCCACCTCGGCCTTGGGTGTTCGCATCACGCCGGAAACCGGCGTGACACCAGCCCGCGTTCGCGTCGAGGTGGACGAAGCATTTTTCCTTGGCGAAAGGGGCACTACGACCGTAGCTTTGGAGATCCAGTCGGCAGAGGCTATCAATATTCCCTTTCCGGTGCGATTGCTGATGAATACCCGTGATACGGATCAGATCGGTACCATCGTCAACGTCCCTGGCAAACTGGTGGATCTTCTGGCGGACCCGGTGCGGGATCGCTTCTATGTCCTCCGGCAGGACAGGAATCTAGTGCTTGTGTTTGACGGCACGACGTTTGCTCTGATCGCCACACTTCGGACGGGAAATACTCCCACGCAGATGGCCCTGACGCGGGACGCAAAGTACTTGATTGTCGGCAATGACAATTCGCAGATTGCGAATGTGTATGATCTGGACGTACTGCAGCCCTCGCAGTTCATCCGGTTTCCGGGGGGGCACTATCCGCGCTCGATCGCGGTCAGCAACAACGCGATTCTGGGAGCCTCTCGAGTGGCGGGGCCTTGTCTTAAAGCTCCCGAAGAAGTCGCCGAGGAAACCCGACATTGCATTGATCTGGTCCATCTGGAGAGCCGGATCGCCACCAAGCAGCGGACCCTGGGCATTTATAAGAACGATACGCACATCGCGACGGTGCTGGCCGCTTCCCCTTCGGGCGAATTCATTTTTGCGGCCATGCCGGACGGCACGCTGCTGCTCTACGAGGCCGCCGCCGACACATTTGTCGCTGCGCGGAAGGATTTTGCGGAGTTGTCGGGGGCCTATGCGGCGTTGACGGACCGGCTTTTCGTGGCGGGCAACGAAGTCGTGAATTGGTCTCTGGTGCCCATTACGCAACTGGAAAGCGAGACCGGTTTTTCCTCCGGGCTGATTTTCTCCGAAGGGTTTGCGCTGCGCACGACAAGTCCCTTGCCCACCGCCCCCGGAATCATCCAGCGCGTGGATCTTTCCACGTTTCAAGGGCTTCGTCCGGTCCAGATGGCGGAGTCGCCGCTGTTGGCGGGCAGTTTGCCGACTCCTCCCATCGGACAGATCGGTCAAACGATTCTGCCGTTCCTGCGGACGGTGGCGCCGCTTTCGAATGGATCCTCCATTGTCTCGTTGACCATCTCGGGGTTCACGGTTTTGCCGAGAAATTTCGACGTGACTGTGCCGGGGGACGGCCCTGCTCCGGGACCCCCGCCCACGGTGGTAAGTTTGGTGAATTTGGCGGACGGGACGGAGGGAGTTGCGCCCGGGGGCTTGATCTCGATCGTCGGAAGCAATTTCAGCGTCGAGGCCGCGCAAGCCGTGGGGTTTCCCCTTCCGCGGACACTGGGCGGTGTGGCGGTAACCGCCAACAACAATCCGCTGCCACTCGTGGCCGTCTCACCCAACCGGATTGATGCGCAACTCCCCTTGGATCTAGTGGGAAACACTGCCCTCAAGGTACGGACCCCCAGCGGTGCAAGCGAACCATTTCCATTTACCGTCCTTCCCGGCGCTCCGGCGATCTTCCGCACGGCCAGCGCGGGTCCATTGACAGGGCTGCCGTCCGTTTTTCGAGCCGTCAATAACGAGCCGGTTACGCTGACGAATCCGATTCATCCAAGGGATGTCCTCAGCATTTTTGCGACGGGTCTGGGTCTTACCTCTCCGCCTGTTGCGCCCGGTTCTGCGGCGCCCGCAGACCCCCTGTCACAGGTGTTGTTGACTCCCCAGGTTACATTAGGAGGGGTGGCTTTGCCCGTCTTATTCGCGGGACTGGTGCCGGGCTTCGCGGGGCTTTATCAGATCAACCTGGCGGTTCCGGAAAGCGTTCCGAAAGGAATGGACGTGCCACTCACGATTCGGCAAGGAAGCTATGCGACCACACTGAGCGTCCGCGTAGTCAGATAGGATGGAAATCGAACAATTCTTCACACGAGGAGCTGCGATGCGATGGATTACCGTGCCCTCTGAGCGCTGAGTTGGCCGCACAGGTGAGATCGTCATCGTTCATCAATCTGTAGGGGCGGTTTCCGAATGTTCCAGATGATGCGGGCGTAGCGCCACGCTCCGTCCGGTTCCCGCCGGGCGAGCCAGAGATAGTTGCCCTCTCTGACGACCGTGGCGCCTCCTGCCCTCGGCGTCTCGGTGTACCGATATGTCCCGCGGTCAAACCCCCAATCACCGCTTACTACTATTTCTTCCGATTTGTTGTCGATCAGGCTTGTGAACTCGCTGAAGAATGCTTGGGCGAAGTTCACGTGCGCTTGCCGTCCGGCGATAAGAGAACCATCGGGGGGAAGGACGAGAACGTCACTCGCTGAGGTCCGTTCGAAGGCGCCTGCATCACCCGCGTTCTGCGCCCGTGTCAACTGATCATGGAGTTCGCGGAGCGCGGCTACGTCGGCAGCACGCGTGTCGGTCTGCTGAGTCGTTCGGCTTTCGCAACCAAGAAAGCCGCCGGCCGGCAGCAATAGCAGCGAGATGAGAAGGCTCCGCGTCGAAAGCCGACGCTCAGTGCCCATGGTTCACCTCTCGGGGGAGCACCGCTTTATCTCCTCTAGGACCCCGTTCGCGCCAGTCCCAGCATGCTGCGGTCCACCTGCTTGCCGTTCATCCACACCGAATCAATCCGGCGCGAGTTGGTGATGTCGGCGAGCGGGTCGGCGTTGAGGATAACCAAGTCCGCCACCTTGCCCGCTTCGAGCGACCCGTACTGTGTGTCTAGGCGAAGGATGCGCGCGCCATTGATCGTGGCGGCCTGGATCGCCTGCATGGGCGTGAGTCCGGCGCGGACCAGCAGCTCCATCTCGAAATGCTCCCAAAGTCCAGGGAATCGTCCTGGGCTGCCGGAGTCGGTTCCGAGCGCAACCGGAATCCCGGCTGCCGCGATCTTGGCGGTATTCTTGAGCGCGGTCTCGAGCTCCTTGCGCGTGCCCGCCAGCGTGGGGCTTTTGGCGGTTTGTTCCTGGTATTCCTTGCCCCCAAACGTTTGCAGCAGCGAGGCAGGGAACAGCACCGGCAAGCCAGGATCGCTCAGGAACGGAGGATTGCCGTCAGCGTAGGTCACCGTTCCCGCCATGCCGGCCATGGTCGCAAGCTGGGTGATCCCTTTTTCCTTGGCAAGCTGCAGGAATTCCTCATCCACTTCTTTGTCGCGGACGCTGTGCGCCAAGCCGTCCACTCCGCGGCGGATCAGCTCTTTGGTGTCGTCGAGATACTTCATGTGCACGAAAACGCGGACGTTGCTCTTGTGCGCCTCGTCAATGATGGCGCCGTAGATGTCCGGGGCGAGCTTCGGAAGCCTCCCGTCCTGATCGTCCACCCAGATTTTGAGCACGTCGGGTTTCTTCTGCAATTCCTGGCGGACGAGCTCGCGGCCTTCGTCGGGCGTGGTGGGGCGATAGATGCCGTCAAAGCCGCCGGGCTGCCAGCCGTCCTTGGCGGCAAAGCCCAGACCCGCCGTATAGAGCCGCGCCCCGCCGACTCGGCCGGCCCGCTGTTCATCCCGGAAACCCCAGATCGGCTCCATGTCAATGCCCATCGAAAGCATATGCGTGACGCCGTAATAGAGATACGCGTTGGCGTCGCGCTGCAACCGCTCGCGGTTGTAGAACTCAGCCTTGCGCTCCAGACCTTCCGCCATGGCCAGATGCCCGTGGACGGACAGAATGCCCGGTATGATCGTCTTGCCGGCGGCATTGATCCGTTCGGCGTTGTCGGGAACGGAAACGCTGGCGCGCGGGCCGATGCTCTGGATGGTCGTGCCAGAGATGACCACCACCGCGTCCCGGATCGGCTGGCCCGAAACGCCGTCAATCACCGTCGCCCCCTCGATGACGGTGACCGGAGCGGAAGTGTCCGTGCGCTGGCAGGCAACCGAAAACACGAATAGAAGCACAGCGATCCCAGCGACCGCCGGAAGAGTCCTTTTCATCTTCGTCATGGGGAATCCCTCCTCGCAAAATCCAATGGCAAAATGCCGCAGCTCTCAGAGTCCTTCTCGCCGCAAATTATACCCTGTTCCGGCGGGCTTCGAAAACCATCCGCTTCCCGGTCATTCTGCTCCCCTCAAAAAATCAGGGTTGCAAAAACAGTCTGGGGCAAGATACTCTCGAATAGCTTCGGATTCCCGGCGTGGTCCGGTGGAGGAACCCATGATCGCCTATGCCAGTGTCTTTCGGCAAATATGCTTTGCCGTCAGCATTCTCTGCTTTGGAACGGGCATCGCTGCCGCGCAGCAGCCCGCGCCGGTCGAGGGCGACTTTATAATTCGGGATTTCCGCTTCAAATCGGGCGAGACGCTCCCTGAATTGCGCATCCACTACCGAACTTTCGGCAAACCGGCGCAGGATCCCCAGGGCCGCACGACCAACGCTGTGCTGATTCTGCACGGCACGGGCGGGGCCGGGACCAATTTCCTCACCCCCGACTTCGCCGGAGTCTTGTTCGGGCCCGGCCAGCTCCTCGACGCGGCCCGCTATTTCATCGTTATTCCGGACAGCATCGGCAATGGCCGTTCGAGCAAGCCGAGCGACGGCCTGCGGATGCGCTTTCCCCGCTTTGAATACGACGACGCCGTGGCGCTGCAGCACAAGCTGCTGAGGGAACACCTGCGCGTCAATCATCTCCGGCTGATCATCGGTACTTCGATGGGCTGCATGCACTCCTGGGTCTGGGGCGTGACCTACACGGACTTCATGGACGCGCTGATGCCGCTCGCTTGCGTGCCCGCAGAGGTCGCCGGGCTCAACCGGATGCGGCGCAAGATGATTCAGGACGTGATTCGCAATGACCCGGAATGGAAAGAGGGCAACTATACAACGCAGCCGCGCACGGCCTTGCGGGCCGCGATCTATCTGAGCTACCTGGTCGGCGCCGGCCAGCTTTACTTCCGTACGGAATACCCCACACGCGAAATCGCCGACAAGCAGCTCGAAGACCATATCAACCGCGAACTGCCCCGGCGCGACGCCAACGACATGCTCTACCAGTACGACTCCTCGCGCAACTACGATCCTTCGCCGCACCTGGGGAAGATCCAAGCCCACGTCCTGCACATCAATTCCGCCGATGACATCATCAATCCGCCGGAACTGGGTATCGCCGAGCGCGAGATCAAGAAAGTCAAGCGCGGCCGCTTCATCCTGCTGCCCATTGACGGGCGAACAGTCGGCCACGGCACCCACAGTCTGCCGGCCATCTGGGGACCGTACCTGGAGGAGTTGCTGAAGGCTACTGAACGGCAATGAT
>CAYWWM010000144.1:0-3307 GCA_964461735.1 uncultured Solibacteraceae bacterium
AAAACCATTCCGGATATGTCTGGAATTTGGGAAGCGCCCCACGTGCTGAACAGCGTCTACGCTAAGGGTGGACTCTCCAATTTATGCGGGGAAGGCGCTTGCGAAGAATTGCTGAAACTAAAGCCGTTCGAGCTCATTGTCACCGTAGAAGAGCCGCAGATGCTTCCCTGGGTGGAGGAGATATACAAGACTACCAGGGAGGTGGGCGGCAAGGATCCTAACGCCCCACGAGAGGACGCGGACCCGTGGTTCTCCGCATGTATGCCGTTCAGCCCCACCGCGCTCACGCTGAGTCCTTTCATTGCCGTCGAGCTCCGTCAGTTTCCGGACGTGGCGCTCCTGCTCTTCGGTGGAACGGCTGGAGAGGGTGATCACGCCGTACGGCGCGTCTACGTGGATGGCCGGGGACATCCCCCCGGTGTGAAGCCTACGTGGATGGGCCACTCGATTGGCAGCTATGACGGCGACACGCTGGTCGTGGACACGATTGGTCTCCAGGGCGGCCGCTGGATTGACTGGCAAGGGCACCCCCATACTGACGCACTGCATCTGGTGGAGCGCATCCGGCGCGTGAGCCAGAACAGCCTGGAGTTCGAGGTCACCATTGACGATCCGCAGGCATACAAGAAGCCCTGGACGAAGAAGATCGTTCGACAGTTGGCAACTGCGGGCCCTCGAGTTTGGGACGCCACCGAATGCGAGGAATTGTTGCAGATGGGAACGCATTACGGCGCGGAGGCCGGGAAGTAGTCCGCATTTCTCGCCACCTGAGCCCCCGGAGGGGGCGGCAGATTCTAGCCCAGCACGTAAGTGCTGGGTAGCGGAAGGGAAACAAACCAGCCCCGGAAGGGGCGACAGAAATTCGGCTGGGACAGCCCGTTGGGAGCGGTTCTTTCGCCCCTACGGGGCTTGCGGGATCATTGCTCTGCTCCCACGGGCTTACGCCCGTGGCTAGAATCTTTCGCGCCTCCGGCGCTGAGATGCGGATGGGAATGCGGGTTCGCCGGTCCCCCAGCGGATTCTAAAATAGTTTTGAAGATAAGGAGGGCTAATCCAATGCGAAACAGGTTCATGGTTCTGTTGGCCACGGCTGCGGTATTTGTCTTCTCGCCCGCTATCCAGGCGCAGACGGTGCCGAATCTCAATGGAATTTGGGAAGCTCCCGGCAATGCAACCCGCCGGGATATCTGCGGGGAACCCGCTTGCAGTGCACTGCTGGGAGTGCTGCCGCCGGCGGCGCGGGTAGACCGGAATCTGGACGAGCCGCAGATGCTGCCGTGGGCCGAGCAACAGTACAAGGCGGTCCGAGAGGGCATCCAGAATCCAAACGACCCCAACGCCTTCGCCCGCGCGGAACTGCGGCCCTTCTGGGGCGGCTGCACGCCGGAAGGCCCGTCCGAGTCCGTGCGCCGGCGCGCCTTCGAGCTGGTGCAGTTCCAGGACGTGGTGCTGCTGCTCTTCGGCCACGATCACGCGGTGCGGCGCGTCTACATGGACGGGCGCGGCCATCCGGCCAATCTCGAGACCACCTGGATGGGCCACTCGACGGGCAAATATGAGGGAGACACCCTCGTCGTGGACACCGTCGGGATCAACGACAAAGCCTGGATTGACGCGCAGGGCCATCCGCATACCGACGCGCTGCGCCTGACGGAACGCTTCCGGCGCGTGGACCCGGAGACGATGGAAATCGAGATGACCATTGACGATCCCAAGGCGTACGCCAAGCCCTGGAGAAAGAGCATCATTCACAAGCTGCGCTCGCCGGGGCCGAACGTCTGGGATTCCTCCGAGTGCGAGGAACTCCTGCAAATGGGAACGCATTACTCCGGGGAAGCCAAGAAGTAGCGGGGCTTTTTTCTCTAGCCCAGCGCTTTAGCGCTGGGTAGGCAAAAGGAATGATGAACCCCAGCCCGCTTCAGCGGGCTTGCGATGGCCTGCTTTAGCCGAGGTCCAAGAGGACTAAGGCCGCTAAAGCGGCCTATAGAAAAATAGAATTCTTCGCTTACCCAGGCGTAAACGCCTGGGCTAGAAAAAAGGGGAGGATCACCTCGCGTTGCAGAGCTTGCTGAACAATCGGGGCGGAGGTGGTAGTGCGAAACGGTCTCATCGCTGCGATTAGCTTGATAGGACTGATCTGGTCTTGCTCGCCGCTGCCGGCGCAGACCACGTCGGGACCCCGGCAAGCCGGGGCCCAGGCCATTCCAGACTTGTCGGGAATTTGGGAAGCCGCCTATGTCCAAACCCGCAAAGATATCTGCGGGGAAGCCGCTTGCACCGCCTTGCTGGGAGCGCCGCCTCCGCAGCGGGGGATCACGCTGGAGGAGCCGCAGATGCTGCCCTGGGCCGAGGAGAAATACAAGGTGGCTCGGCAGGGCATCCAGAATCCAAACGCCAATGGACGAGAGGAAGCCGACCCGTGGTTCTCCGCGTGCACTCCGAACAGTTCCGTGGAGACCATGTTCGATCCTTTCGCGGCGATCGAGCTGCGCCAGTTCCCGGACGTCGTCCTGCTGCTGGCCCGCGACGACCACGCGGTGCGGCGCGTCTACGTGGATCGCAGGAGCCATCCGCCCAATTTGCAGCCCACCTGGATGGGGCACTCGATTGGCCGCTATGAGGGCGACACGCTGATTGTGGACACGGTGGGTTTCAAGGGCAACCGCTGGCTGGACAGCCAGGGGCACCCGCATAGCGAGGCGCTGCATCTGGTCGAGCGCTTCCGGCGCGTCAATCAGAGCCTCGAGTACGAGGTCACCATCGAGGACCCCATCGCGTACAAGAATTCCTGGAGAAAAAAGATTGTTCGAGAATTGGCGGCGCCGGGCGTACAATTCTGGGACGAAGTCAATTGCAGCGAGCTCTTGCAGATGGGAACGCATTACGGCGCGGGGACCAAGTAGTAAGGGGATCCTTTTCTCTAGCCCAGCGCTTCAGCGCTGGGTTAGCAGGAGGAAGAAGTAAACCCCAGCCCGCTTCAGCGGGCTTACCATGGCCGGCTTGAGCTTGGTCCGACAAGGGCCAAACCTAACTGGAAGGCCGCTGAAGCGGCCTGTAAAAGGAGATTTTCTCCGCTGCCCCAGGCGTGAACGCCTGGGCTAGAGAAAAAGAGAGAATGCGAAAACATCTCATCGCTTCGACGGTTCTGATGCTGGGAACGTTGGCTTGTCCGCCCCTGCGCGCGCAGACCCCATTGAGCACACAGCCGGCAGCGGCCCAAACCATCCCGGACCTGTCGGGAATTTGGGAAGAGCCGCTCTATCAACCCTTCGGGGGACAGCAGCGCTCCGATTTCTGCGGGGAGCCG
>CAYWWM010000144.1:3317-6901 GCA_964461735.1 uncultured Solibacteraceae bacterium
CCGTTGTAGAGCCGCAGATGCTGCCCTGGGCGGAGGAGAAATACAACGCCGTGCGAGAAGGACTCGCAGACCCAACCGCCAATGCGCCACAAGAGAAGAACCCTTGGTTCAACTCCTGTGTGCCGGACCATCCCGCCAGGATGATGCTCCGGCCTGTCGTGGGGTTCGAGCTCCGCCAGTTCCCGGACGTGGTGTTCATTCTCTTCGGCGGACCGGCCGGAGAGGCCGATCACGCCGTGCGGCGCATCTACGTGGACGGCCGGGGTCATCCCGCCGATTGGAAGCCCACCTGGATGGGGCACTCGACTGGCCGGTACGATGGCGACACGCTGGTGGTGGATACGATTGGCATCAAAGAAGGGCGCTGGCTTGATGGCCAGGGGCATCCGTACAGCGATGCGTTGCACGTGGTGGAGCGCATCCGACGCGTGGACCAGAAGTACCTGGAGGTCGAAGTTGCCTTCGACGATCCGAAGGCGTACAAGAATACGTGGAAGAAGAAGATCGTGCGGGGCTTGGCGCCTCCCGGCCCGGGACATTGGGAAGACGTCCTCTGCGAAGAACTGTTGCAGATGGGAACGCATTACTCGGCGGAGGAGAAGAAGTAAGGGAATCCTTTTCTCTAGCCCAGCGCTTCAGCACTGGGTCGGCAGAAGCAATGAAGTAATCTCCAGCCCGAAACGACATATTGATGTCGTTTCGCACCGTTAAGGAATAGCCCCTGACCGGGGCGGATGGTTGCCAATGCGAAACGGGCGCATGGGTTCGACTCTTCTGCTGCTGGCGATATTCGCCACTGGTTGCTCGGGCCGCTTCGAAACCGCAGACGAGGAAGCGGCCAAGGCCATCCCGGACTTGTCGGGTATCTGGGAAGCGACCCTCGATCTACCCCCCGGTACTCAGGCGCGCTCCGATGTATGCGGGGAACCCGCTTGCCAGAAATTTCTGGGAGAACCACCGGCGCAGGCGTTTGATATCACCGTAGAAGCGCCGCAGATGCTGCCGTGGGCAGAGGAGAAACACAAGGCAGCCATGGAGGGCGTCCCGGAAGGAATCCCCATTAGACGCGAGGATGCGGACCCGTACTTTTCCGCGTGCACGCCGCTGGGTCCCTCGGCGACCATGCTCGCTTTTTTCAATGGGGTCGAGGTCCGCCAGTTCCCGGACGTGGTGTTCCTGTTCTTTGGTGGAATCGCCGGCGAGGCGGATCACGGGGTGCGCCGCATCTACCTGGATGGCCGAGGTCATCCGCCCGATTGGCGGCCCACCTGGATGGGGCACTCGATTGGGCGCTATGACGGCGATACGCTCGTCGTAGACACGATTGGTATCATTAGTATCAACGGCAACCGTTTTGTTGACCTCTCAGGGCACCCCCATACCGACGCGCTGCATCTGGTGGAACGCATCCGGCGCGTGGACCAGAAAACCCTGGAGTACGAGGTCACCATCGAGGATCCGATGGCGTACAAGAATTCCTGGCGAAAGAGGCTTGTGCGCGAGCTGGCGTCTCCAGGCCCTCGATTTTGGGACGACTCCATCTGTGAGGAGCTGTTGCAGATGGGAACGCATTACTCGGCGGAAGCCCAGAAGTAGCAGCACAGAGTTGCTAATGCGAAACGGTCTCATGGCTTCGACTCTTCTGACAGTGGCGATGTTCCCCGTTCCGCCGCTGCCGGCGCAGACCGCATCCAGCCCGCAGGCGGGAACGGCCCAGACCCTCCCGGACCTGTCCGGCATTTGGGAAACGCCCTACCAACTGACCCGCAGAGATATCTGCGGGGAACCCAATTGCCGCTCATTAGCGGGGCTACCGTCCCCGCCGCCGGTGGTCACGATGGAAGGGCCGCAGATGCTGCCTTGGGCAGAGGAGAAGTACAAGGTTGCCAGGGAAGGCATCCAGAATCCGGCCGCCCCGGGACGAGAGGAGGCGGACCCGTGGTTCACCTCGTGCATGCCCTTCGGTCCCACCAGGATCATGCTCAATCCCTTCGTTGCTGCGGAGCTCCGTCAGTTCCCGGATATGGTGCTGCTGTTCTTCGGTGGAGATATGGATCGTGCGACGCGTCGCATCCATTTGGATGGCCGAGGACATCCGTCCAATTGGATGCCCACCTCGATGGGGCACTCGATTGGCTGGTATGAGGGCGACACGCTGGTCGTGGACACCATTGGCATCAGCGACACATCCTGGCTGGACGACGAGGGGCGCCCGCAGAGCGATGCGTTGCACCTGGTGGAGCGGATCCGGCGCGTGAGCCAAAAGAACCTGGAGATCGAGATCACCATCGAGGATCCGAAGGCCTACAAAAATTCCTGGAAAAGGAAGGTCGTGCGAGAGTTGGCGCTTCCGGGTCCCCGCATCTGGGATGACGTCATCTGCCAGGAACTCTTGCGGATGGGAACGCATTACGGCGCGGGGGCCAAGCAATAGCGGGCTAGCTCTGTGAATGCAGCAAACCATGTTGTATCCTTGTGGTAGGGTAGAAGGTTGCCAATGCGAAAGTACCTCAACGCTTCGACTCTGCTGACGAGTGTGATGTTCCCTGGTTTGCTGCTCGCTCAGAACGGGACGGGAACGGACCAGGCCCTACCGGACCTGTCTGGCATTTGGGAAGTGCCCTATGTCCAAACGCGCAGAGATATCTGCGGGGAAACCGCTTGCCGCGCATTACTGGGAGCACAGCCGCCGCCGCCGAGTATCATTATGGAACAGCCGCAGATGCTGCCCTGGGCCGAGGAGAAATACAAGGCTGTCCGGGAGGGCGTCCAGGATCCGAACGCCCCTGGACGAGAGGAGGCGGACCCCTGGTTTTCCGCGTGCATGCCGATGGGTCCCTCCAGATTGATGCTCAATACTTTCGTTGCGCTCGAGCTTCGTCAGTTCCCGGACGTGGTGCTCCTGCTCTTCGGTTCGCCCGATATTGGTAATACGGTACGGCGCATCTACCTGGATGGCCGGGGACATCCGGCAAGTTGGAAGCCCATGTCTATGGGGCACTCAATTGGCAGATATGAGGGAGACACGCTGGTCGTGGACACGATTGGGATCAACGACAAATCCTGGATTGACGAACAAGGGCATCCGCATAGCGATGCGTTGCATCTTTTGGAGCGGATCCGGCGCGTGGACCAGAAAAGCCTCGAATACGAGGTCACCATCGAGGATCCGAAGGCGTATAAGAATTCCTGGAGAAAGAAGATCGTGCGCGAATTGGCGTCTCCTACTACCCCTCGATTCTGGGACAACGTCCTCTGTGAGGAACTGTTGCAGATGGGAACGCATTATTCCGCGGAGGCCAAGAAATAACGGGCATTTCCCCGGGAATGCCGCGCTGTGTGAAATCTGTATCGGTGTAGAAGGAGGTTGCCAATGAGAAACTCTCTCCTCGCTTCAACTCTTCTGATGTTCGCTGTTTCGCCGCTGCTGGCTCAGACCGCATCGGGACCGCAGGCGGGAGCGGCCCAGGCCAGACCGGATCTCAATGGAATCTGGGAAGTGCCGAACGACTTGGCCGTCAAGGGTCGAGTCGGAAACATCTGCGCGGAACCCGCTTGCCGCACCTTGCTGGGATTGCCGCCGC
>CAYWWM010000145.1:0-6173 GCA_964461735.1 uncultured Solibacteraceae bacterium
AGGCCGCGCCAGCTCGGCGGCCCTTCCATGCGCGTCACGATCTGGCCTCCGCGCGTCATCCGCAAGTGCCGCACGCCGGGGATCTGGATCCGGTCCCCCAGCTCGTAGAAGACGTGCAGTAGCGGGTCCTCGTCGGGGATTTCGACGAACGCCCGCTCCGGAAAGACCCGCTGCATGGCTGCCGCGAATACATCCCACTCGTACTCGGTGTGGATGTCATCCACGATCATGAAGCCGCCCCGCAGGAAGTACTCGCGGAAGCGCGCGGCTTCCTCGGGCGTCGGATTCCAGTATCCCTGTCCGGGCTGCTGCATGATCAGAAACGGATAATCGAAAATGCTGTCGTCCAGCACTTCCATGTGCCGGCTGTCCTCGGCCACGGATAGTTTGGTCAGCCGCCGCAGCGCGGGCAGGAAATGCCTCTCGGCGTAGGGATAGTCCACGGCCCACCAGGGCTGGATGATGCCGTGCGACCCCGCGCCGCCCCGCGTCCGATACATCACGCGCCCCAGATGGAACTCGGCTTCCGGCAGGTCCGACTTGGGATGGCGGCCTCCGTCCCCGGTCTGGCTGCTCGCGATCCCGGCCAGCAGGCAGACGAGCAATCCGGCCACGGCGGTCTTGCGCGGCAACTTACAGGGTTGCGACCTACGGTCGTTTCTGCTCATTCGCCCTTCCGTCCACGAGTCGCGCGTTTCCGGGACAGCACAAGCCGCCCGGCAGATGCCCGCGCCTTCCACCGGTGCGAGCGTTTGGCAGGGTGCTGTCGCACGCAAGCGTCGTAGAGCGTCTCGGGCGCGATATCAGCGCCGTTCGGCCACACGACCGTCCCGCCTTCGACGAAAAATCGTTGGAAGTAGTTCAGGTCCTTCAGCGGCTCGAATACGGGGCCTTCGAGCCACGGACGGAAATCAATCGTCTCCTCCAGGTTGTCGTTGAAGGTGAGGTGGATGCGGAAACGGTGCCGGTATTCAGCGCGGATCACCGATGGCAAAAAGCTCATGACCATCCCTCATTCCAAAGGCTCGATCTTCTCAAGCGGTCTGCCCGTTTTCATTTTACGCCAGTTGGCTTGAATTTCCGCGCGGTGGAGAGACGCCCATTTGCGAATCAGGCGGCGGGCCGTCGCCGAACGGATATTTCCGGCGAGGATTTCTCCGTCCAGGCTGAATTTCGCAGACTGACCTTGGTACTCTGCGTGGAAGTGCGGCGGTTCGTGTTCTCTGTAGAACATCCGGATGATGATTCCGAAGAACGCCGAAATGATCGGCATTTCATTATAACCTGGCTCGAGTCTCTCGACCTGACACTCAAAGCGCCGCAACGACGGCGCGGCCGACCTCTTCTGTGGAGGAAGTCCCGTTCAGGTCGCGGGTGAGCGTGCCGGACTCGACGGTTTTGGCGACGGCGTCTTCGACGGCCTTTGCCTCTTTCTCCAGGCCGAAGCTGTGGCACAGCATCATGGCTACCGAGAGGATTGCTCCGAGGGGGTTAGCGATACCCTTGCCGGCGATGTCCGGCGCGGAGCCGTGGACCGGCTCGTAGACTCCCGTGTGCTCGCCGAGCGACGCCGACGGCAACATGCCGATCGAGCCGGTCAGCACGGCGGTTTCGTCGCTCAGGATGTCGCCGAACAGGTTCTCCGTGACGAGCACGTCGAACCGCCGCGGGTTCTGGACCAGCAGCATGGCGCAGGAGTCCACCAGTTGATGTTCGAGCTTGATGTCGGGGAACTCGCGGGCAGCGAACTCGGTGACCGTCTGCCGCCAGAGCTGCGAGTTCTCAAGCACGTTCGATTTGTCCACGCTGATGACGTGCTTCTTGCGGCCACGCGCAAGGTTGAAGGCAACCCGCGCGATTCGTTCGATCTCGCGCTTGGTGTAGACCATGGTGTTGATGGCGGTGACCTCGCCGTTCTTTTCTTCAATCCCGCGCGGAGTCCCGAAATACATCCCGCCGGTCAGCTCGCGGACCGTCAGAAGGTCCGTGCCGCGCACAACGTCTGCCTTGAGCGGGGAGAGCGATTCGAGCGCCGGAAAACACTTCGCCGGGCGCAGATTGGCGAAGACTTTCAATTCTTGCCGCAGCCGCAGCAGCCCCTTCTCGGGCCGTTGCGCAGGGGGATAGGAATCAAACTCTGGATGCCCACACGCCCCCAGCAGCACCGCTCCGGCGGATTTGACGAGCGTCAGCGTGTCCTCGGGCAGCGGATCGCCCGTGGCGCGGATCGCTACGCCGCCGAGCAGACCAGACTTTGCCTCGAGCGTGTGCGAGAATTTCTTCGAAACGGCTTCGAGCACGGTCACCGCCTGTGCGGTAACCTCCTGCCCGATCCCGTCGCCGGGCAGGACTGCGATGCGCAGATTCATTCTTTCCCCTTCCTCCCTCTTGCTTCCTGTTCCAGGCTCTCATTCGCGTCCAGTTCGTGGAATATCGGGGAATAGACGCGCAGCGTGGAAGACCGTAACGATCTCAACCTTGTCTGGGAGGACCCGGTACACGATACGATAAGGGCGTACGATCAATTCCCGAATCTCCGGGTCGTTTCGTTCTGGGACGATTCTTCCAGACTCAGGGAAAATACGGAGCCGGTCGACTGAGGCCATGAGACGGCGTACTACCAAGTCGGCGTATGCCGGAGAGTCCTGAGAGATGTATGCGCGAATGCTCTCAATGTCGTCAAGGGACTGCGGGGACCACGAGAGCGTCATCACAGGCCGAGCCGCCGCCTCGCCTCATCGTGGGAAACTCCCTTGCCGGCGTCCAACTCGGCGAGCCCCGCTTCGACTTTTGCCATGAACACGAGCCGTTCGATGGCGTCGTCGAAGGTTGCATCCGGCGGCAGACTTTCTAGCGCCTCCAGGATGCGCTCTCGTCTGGTTTGCTCCGACATGATGCCATTGTAACCCGGAAGCCAGCCACGGAGACAGAGAAAGGAGGGGCAGCATACTTTTCCTTCTCCCTTCTCTGTGTCCTCCGAAACGCCATACTGATGGCGTTCGCTCTGTGGCAGATTTAGCGGCAGGTGAAATTGCCGTGGACCCAGTTGGCCCGGTTGTTCTCGCCGCCGGCGGGGCCGGTGTAAACGGCCTGCTGCGGATGCGGGCAGAGCTTCCGCTCGTTGTCCACTTTCCCGTCCGTCGCGTGCGTGGCGACAAGAAAGTCCGGAGCCTTGCCGTTTTCGACCCAATCCACCAGCGGCTGGAGCTTATCCCACTCGTTCGGTCCCGGCCCGCCGCGGCAATGGCCCATCCCCGGAACCATGAAGAGCCGGTAACCCGCCTGCGCCGTCTTCACGTCGCCCGCAAAGGTAGCCTTCACCATTTCGTCATAGTAATCAATGATCGGCTCCGGCGAAATCTGCGCGTCTCCCCAGCCGTGGTACATGAGGAGCTTGCCGCCGTGGTTCTTGAGAAAGGCGGACAGGTTAGGGTCGCTGGCGTCGAGGATGGCCGCCATGGTCTTTCCCTTGCCCGCCGTCCAGTCATCCGGGTTGAATTCCCACCAGGCGAACTCCGGCGGCGTGCGGGACTTGTCGAGTCGCTGAGAGAGGTTCGTCAAGCTCGGCGGCGGCACGCCCGGGTCTACCTCGTAAAACAGGTAGTTGATGTGATCGCCCGAATAGTTCAGCTCGCCGGGAACCAATGAATTTCCCGCATGCGGAATCAAATCGGCGGCCCAGGCGAACTCCGACCCCGGCGCTCGTCCTTTCAGGATCAACGCGCCTTTGCTGTCGCGCACACCGCCGTAGATGGCCTGCAGGGACTGGATCTGCGCCGTGGTGAAGCAGGCCTCGCTGTTCACGTTTCCGGGGCACATCTTGCTCGCCAGGTCCGTTTTGGGATCGAAGCGGCACACGAGAGGGTTCTGGATCACGCCGTCGCGGATGCCGTCTATCGTGTCGCACTTGGCGAGCACGGCTTCGCGAAGCACGTCCACCTTTTTCAGGCTGTCAAACTTCCCGTCGGCGCTGGTGTCGAAAGCCAGGTTGCCGGCAAATTCGTTGCGGAAGAGATTCTGCATGATGTGGAGATTCAAGACATCCCGCTGCTGAAAGAGAAACGGCGCGTGCCCGGCGACGATGCCATCGAAATCGTAGGGATAGCGCTGCGCGGCCATCAAGCCTTGGCGTCCGCCGCCGGAGCAGCCTTCGTGGTAGGAATACTTCGGCGCGCTGCCGTAGTAATTCCTGACCAGTGTCTTGCCGGCCTGGACCGTCAGGTGCATGGCGCGGTGCCCGAAATCAATCTCCGCCTGCCGATTGTTGAAGCCGAAGCTCGCGCCCGGCTCCGAGCCGGTGTCGTGGCCGGTATTGCTGTTCGCCACGGCGTATCCCTGCGCCAGCCGCGCGTCGCCGAAGTCAAGATCGCCGTCCGTTCCGCCGTCGCCGATGTGCAAAAAGCGCCCGTTCCAGTTCTCCGGCAGCGGAAGCTGGAGATGATAATGAATCGCCGGCTGGATGATCCCGCGCACGTAGCAGTATTGCGGCGTCGCTCCCTTCGCGTTCACCAGCTCTGCCGAGACGATGGTCAGGTTCCTGATTCCGGCCAGCGCGGCACAGGCCCGTGCTTTCTCGGAGGAATTCGGGGTTGTGGTTTGCGCGGCCAGGCCGCTCGGGCCGGCCAGCGCCAGCAAAACTGCCAAAGAAAGCATCGTGTAGCGAAGTCGCCCCAGAATCGCAAAGATCGCCATCATCGTCATGATCGTCCACTCCCTTCCGTTCCAGCTTTCAGAATGCTCAGAATAAACCACGAAGACCCCAAGGCACAATCAGGCAAGGTCGCTCCTGGCTTCCAGCTTCGTGATCTTCGTGCCTTTGTGGTTCCAATGATGCTTTCTCAACTCAATTCCACCATGCCTTTCGGCGTCCGGAGCGTTGCCCGGAGTCTGGCGTTTGCTGCGCGCTCGGCTTTGGCTTCGATGCCGAGACTCAGCAGAGCGTTCGCCACGCCTCCCGGAAGCGGGTGCTCGAACTCAAACGACAGCAGCTCACAGCCTGTTGGCGAGTCCTGCGACGGATGCACCGAACCGGCGGCCCACTCGATGAAAAACGGGATCGGTTCTGCGGCATGCATGGCGAATCGGTTGCGCAGCACGAGCGTCTTCCACTGGAGCACGGTTCCGTCGGGCCTGAGGCGAGAACCCTCGATGGGTCCGATGACCGGCAGAGCCATGCCGCGAGCATTCTCCGCAATGGCCGCGATATCGTTCGTTCCCGCCGCCCAGGCAAACAAGCGAGGCGTCGTGAGCGTCCGGAGATTCGTTTGAAAGTTGACGGGTCTGTATACGGTTTGCGCAGGGTCGGGAGCAATGATCTCCAGATACTGCCTGCCGCCCAGCGAGAGGAGGGCGTTCCGCGTCCCCAATCCGGGATGGCTGCCGCCCATCGCGGCTTTCACTCCGGTCATTCCTTCCAGCCAGGCAATTCCCGCCTCAAGATCCGCTGCGCCCAGCAGCAAATGATCCAGCGCATAGCTGGTGGGCACCACGTCTTGCGCGGAGCTCCGCCTCCCTGTCAACAGATACGAAGCCCCGGCGGTTCCCCACAGGCGCAGGAACTCGCGGCGACTGATCCCGTGGGCGCCCATCGTGAATCCTCCCGTTGCCCTAAAAACCGGCCACGGAGACCCAGAGATCACAGAGGAAGAAGGAATTATCAAATTACTCTTTCTTTCTGCCTTCTCTGTGTCCTCCGAAACGCCATATTGATGGCGTTTCGCTCTGTGGCAAGGATCATCGGCAAGTGAAATTGCCTTGCACCCAATTGGCTCGGTCGTTCTCGCCGCCCGCCGGGCCGGTGTAGACGGCACGCTGCGGATAGGGGCAAAGCTTCCTCTCGTTGTCCACGGTCCCGTTCGTACTGTGCGTGGCAACGAGAAAATCCGGAGCCTTGCCGTTCTCCACCCAATCCACGAGCGGCTGCAACTTGTCCCACTCGTTCGGCCCCGGCCCGCCGCGGCAGTGATCCATGCCGGGAGCCAGGAATAGCCGGGCACGCTCCTGGGCAGCCTTCAGATCGCCCTTGAACGTCGTGTTCACCATGATGAGGATCAGGATCGGGTAGACGCTGAACAGGATGGTGAAGATGCCGATACCACCACCGTTGATGACACCCATGGCGGTGCCACCGAGCGAGACCAGGGACCCGGTCGCCGTGTCACCGTGGGTCGTGA
>CAYWWM010000145.1:6183-6894 GCA_964461735.1 uncultured Solibacteraceae bacterium
CTCCTGGGCAGCCTTCAGATCGCCCTTGAACGTCGTGTTCACCACTTGCTTGTAATAATCGAGCGTCGGTTCCGGGGGCGCCTGCGGATCGCCCCAGCCGTGGTACAGGATGAGCTTGCCGCCGTTCTGGGTGAGGAAAGGCGCTAAGTTCGTGTCCTTGGCGTCCATAATGTCCATCATGGAATTGGCCTTGCCCGCGGTCAGATCGTCTATATTGAATTCCCACCAAGCCCACTCCGGCGGCTTTTTCCGCTTGTTCGGCGCGTAGGAAGTGTCGTTCAGGTTGGGAACGGCAATCCCCGGGTCGGTTTCATAGAAGAGATAGTTCAGGTGATCGCCGGCCGTGCCCATAACGCCGGGAAACGATTTGTTCCCTGCATGAGGAATCAAGGTCCTGGCCCAGGCAAACTCGGACCCCGGCGCTCGCCCTCGGAAAATCTGGGCTCCCGCATTGTTCCGAGGGCCGGAATAGATGTCTTTGATCGTCTGAATCTGCGCTGGGGTGAAGCAGGCGTCGGCATTCGTGTTATTGGCGCACATCTTGGTCGCCAGATCCACGGCCGGATCGAACTTGCAAACCAGCGGGTCGTCAATCACGCCGTCCTTGATTCCATCGGTGGCGTCGCATTTGGCCAGCACGGCGTCTTTCAGCACGGTCAGCTTCGTGAGGCTTTCCGGCACGCCGTCACCGTTCGAGTCGAACGCCAGGCT
>CAYWWM010000146.1:0-6874 GCA_964461735.1 uncultured Solibacteraceae bacterium
ATACGAGATCATGCCTAGTCTCGTGGGCTCGGAGATGTGTATAAGAGACAGTCGAGATACCAGCCCATGGCCTGCTTCTCCGAAGTCGCTTCGGCGTGCATGTCCACGATGCGGATTTTACACGACGCGGGAAGTTGCGCGAGCTCGCGGTCGGCGGTGCGGAACGGGCAGTCGGTCTGCGCCATGTAGACGCGCCCCTGAAAATTGAGCACTGCGTATTCGATCCCCGACTTGGTCCGGCCGACGTAACTCCCGCGTCCCGGCCCGCCGGGATAGTTGGCCGGGCGGAGCAGGCGCGGCTCCTTCGGGAAATACTCCAGGATCTCTTTGCGGTCCCAGATGTGGTTGCCGCTGGTGAGGGCGTCAATGCCGAGCGCCAGCAACTCCTCGACCAGGCGCGGCGTAATCCCGAACCCGGCCGCGGCGTTCTCGCCATTGGCGATGACCAGCTCCGCCGCGCGCGTCCGCGCCAGGTCCGCCACATGGTCCGCCACGATCTTGCGGCCCGCTTTGCCGAAAATGTCGCCGATGAAGAGAATATTCACGGGATGCTTCCCTGGGGGCGTGCCACAAGAAAATCAGGGGGGAAGCGAACCAATAGCGGGCAGACCGCTCAGCCGTGTGCGACGTATTCTTGAACCCGTAGGATACGGGTGGGAGTCTGCGCGTTCCTTCAGGCGTCTCAGCGCCGGAGCTCGAACTCACCCCGGCCGAGCATGGCACACCGGAACGACAGCCGACTCCCGGTTCTAACGTGTTGGCTCAAGAATAGCGGCACGATCACCTGCCTCGCAGTGCTGCCCTCCGGCACGATTATACTGCAATCCGGCGAACGGTTTTTTTGAATTTCGCCGCTGCTTGGTCCGTTTCTAATCTGCGGCGCGTTCGAGGGCTTCGCGAAAGGCCAGGCTCTTCTCCGAGACCGCGGCGCTCAACGCCTCGTACCGCTCTCTCGCCCGCTGGCTCTCGTCGGCGAAGTGAATCGCCGCCAGGACCGCCAGGCGCAGCGAATCGTAGGTCTGGGTCTTCTCCGCGATCGCGCGCATGATGGTGTCCACCGACTGCGCCAGGCGGCGCGTGTAGGACTCATCGGCCTCGGAGCGCAACTGGTAGGCGCGGTCGTAGATTTCGACGCGAATTCCCTTGGGTGGTGCAGTCATAGTGTTTGCCCCTGGCTCGAACGGACGGTTGCGTTCAGGCTTCCGCGCGGGCCGCCGTGGCGGCGTCCACCTGGTCCATCAGCCGCTGCACGCGGGCCCGCACCGCCTCGCGCTCTTTTTCGAGGCGCCCTACGCGGTCCTCAGACTCCCGCGCCGCACGGGTCTGCTCCTCGAGTCTCTGCCGCAACTGGGCGTTTTCCCGCAGCAATTCCTCTTTTTCCGCCCGCGTCGTCTTCAACAACTGAATCGTCTGCTGAATCTTTTCCTCGAGATTCAACAGTTGTTCGAGTCCGTCTGCTCCGGTGTGTTCACTCATGTTCCGATCCTTCTTCCACAAAAGGTGTTAGGTGTTAGGTGCCAGGTGTTCGGTCTCACGTGCCTTGGAGTATCGGATTTCCTTTCCCTCTCACATGCGGACTTGAGCCCCCAGTTTTCTCTCCAGGCATTCAATAACCCGGGCGCTCCAGCCAGCGAGTTCGGCCTCCGTGAGCGTAGCCTGGTGGCTCTGCAACGTCAGGCGCAGCAGGAGGCTGTAACGCTCCGGCGTGGCCGGGGGGCGGTCCGCGATCATCTCCACCGGCGCGACTTCGGCCAGCTCGGGGATTCCGAGCGCCACCACGGCCTCCCGCACATTGTCGAACCGCACATCCCTCGGGAGCAAGAGCGAAAAGTCGCGCTCCACGGCCGGGAACCGCGAAATCGGGCGCGCGCGCGGAAGGCGCAGATTCCGGCTATACAGCCTCTCCAAAAAAATTTCCGCCAGGTAGACCGGCTGCCGGAATTTCCACTGCTCCGCCACGTCCAGACTCAACGGCCCCAGCCGCGCGACGGTGGCGCCCTCGACCGTCAGCCGCGCTGCGTGCCCCGCGCGGTAATACGCCGGAAGGCGCTCCCCATCGAGCTGGAGAGAGTCCAGTTCAAACACCCCCGCGCATTGCTCCACGTCCCCTCTCAGGTCGAGGCAGTCATACCGGCGCGGCGTCTGGTTGAGGCCTGACTCGATGCGGTCTCCCGTTGCCACCAGCCCCAGCACCGGCGGCTCGCGCAAGCCACTCGGTCCTCGCCAGTACACACTGCCGATCTCGAACAACCGAACCGTTTCCTGACCCCGGTTGCGGTTCCACTGCACGGCGGAGAGCAGCGACGGAACCATACTGGTCCGGAGAATCGCCGCCTCCTCGCTCAGCGGGTTCGCCAGCACGACCGGCGGCGCTTCGCCAAACTCCTCGGTGGCCCGGCTGACCAGCACCGCAGATAGCGCTTCGTCATATCCCAGGCCCAGAAGCAGCGCCCGCAGCCGCTCTTCCTGGGCGGCGTGCGGAGCCTTCCGCGCCGGCTGGCCGGAGGAAGCCGGCAGGCGCAGCGGGAAGCGGTCGTACCCGTAGTGCCGCGCCACCTCCTCGACCAGATCAATCTCCCGGCTCACGTCCACGCGGTGCGTCGGGGCCGTGCAACGCCACGCCGCACGGCCTCGCGGACGCGGCGCGAAACCGAGGCCCGTCAGAATCCGCTCGACATCCTCAGCCGGAATCTCCATGCCCAGGTGCCGCACAAGTTCCGCGCTCCGCAGTAGAACGCTCTGCGGCGCCTTCGGCTGCGGATACACGTCGGCGACATGCGGGTCCACCTCCCCGCCGGCGAGTTCGCGGATCAGCCCGATGCAGCGGTTGGCCGCCGCCCGCGTCGCGCCGATGTCGGCACCGCGCTCGAAGCGATGCGAAGCCTCGGTGTGCAGCCCCTGCTTTTTCGCCGTTCGGCGTACGGTTACGGGCTCGAACCACGCGCTTTCGAGGAGCACATTCGTGGTGTCGAGAGAAATCTCCGTGTCCAGTCCGCCCATGACGCCGGCCAGAGCCACGGCGCGTCTGGCGTCGGCGATGACGAGGTCCGAGGGGGCCAGCCGTCGCTCGACGCCGTCGAGCGTCCGCAGCAGCTCGCTGTCGGCAGCGCGGCGCACTACAATGCGCCCCTGTTCCAGACGGTCGAGGTCGAAGGCGTGGAGTGGGTGGCCGAATTCCATCAGCACGTAGTTGGTGGCGTCGGCGACGTTGTTGATCGGCCGCACGCCGACGCGCTCCAGACGCCGCGCCAGCCACTCCGGGGAAGGCCCGACCTTGACGCCGCGGATGATCCGCGCCGAATAGCGGCGGCAGAGGTCCGTTGCCAGGATCGCCACGACCGGGTCGCGCCGCACCGCGCGCGGTTTTCCCGCCGAGCTTTCCGGAAAAGAGATCGCCAGGCCGCCGCTGCTCCCCTGCTGGGCGGCCAGCTCTCGCGCCACGCCGTAGTGGCTGAGGCAATCCGGGCGGTTCGTCGTCACGTCAATCTCAAAGAGCGTCTCGCCATCCTCCGTCGCGACCGAGTCCACGGTCAGGCCGAGCAGGGTCAATTCCTCGGCCAACGCCCGAGCGTCGGACGGTACAGCAACAAATTCCCGCAGCCACGACAGTAGAATTTTCATTTCTTGATGAGGCCCGCGCCCGAATCAGGGCCGCGCCTGTAAAGGGGCGTCCACCCTACACCAACCTTCATGGGTTCATGACGAACTATACGCTTCCTGCGCCCTGGCACTTTCCGGATTCCGGATCCATACGTTCCGCCCTAACACCTGGCACCTGACACCTAGCACCTGTTCCTCTTCACCGAAACTGATGCAAGAACCGCACGTCGCCCTGGAAGAAGAGCTGAATGTCCTGGACGCCGTATTTGAGCATCGCCAGGCGCTCGATCCCCATTCCGAAGGCAAAACCGCTGTAACGGGCCGGGTCGTAGTTCACGAAGGAATAGACCGCCGGGTCCACCATGCCGCAACCGCCCAGCTCGATCCAACCGCTGTACTTGCAAATGCGGCACCCCCCGCCCTCTCCGCCACAGAAGATGCACGAGATGTCCAATTCCGCGCTCGGCTCCGTGAACGGGAAAAAACTCGGGCGAAACCGCGTCCGCACCTGCGGGCCGAAGAACGCCTTCATCCAATGGTCGAGCGTCCCCTTCAGGTCGCAGAACGTGATGTGTGTGTCCACGGCGAGGCCCTCGACCTGGTGGAAGAAGGGAGAGTGCGTCGCGTCCGGCGCGTCATGCCGGAAGGCCCGCCCGGGGACGATGATTCGCACCGGCGGCTGTTGTTTCTCCATCGTCCGAATCTGCACCGGGGAGGTGTGCGTGCGCAGGACCGTCTGCGGGTCAATGTAGAACGTGTCCTGATCGTCTCGCGCGGGATGGTCCTCGGGGATGTTCAGCGCCTCGAAGTTGTAATACGTGCTCTCGACGTCCGGCCCCTCTTCGATGGAATACCCCAGCGCGAGGAAGATTTCGCTGATCTCGCGGATGGTCCGCCGGATCGGATGCTCGACGCCGACGGCGCGCCGGCGGCCCGGAAGGGTGATGTCAAGTTGCGGGGATAGCGCTTCTGTGAAGTGCCTGGCAGCCTGGTCCAGTTCGGGAGAGGCTACCAATTGGGATTCGGCATTCTTCCTCAGCGCATTCAATTGCTGGCCTACAGAGCGCTTGAGAACCGTGGGCGCGGATCGCAGCCAATTATCACTAATCAAGCTGATTAACCCTTGCTTCCGGCCGAGCCACTTAACACGAAGAGCTTCCCAGTCTTGTGAGTTACCCGGAGAGTGGGCGATATCATGGAGATCTTTCGCAAACTGCTCTCGCAAACGAATGAACAAGATAGCTATCCCCGGGTCGTCCCGGATGCCCAACTCTTCTAAGCTGTGCTTGACGGCTTCGGTAATATCTGGGATAGGCTGATCTGAGGATTCCATCGAATGACTTTGACCGGTGTAGTGTGACTCACGGTTTTCGAGCAGAACCTTTTTTAGGCAGTTGTCAGGGCATGGCTTCAGCCATGCCGAAAAGACGCATGTTATCGGGTGGGCTTTAGCCCCTGAGGAATGTCTTTCCAACGGGCACAATCGGCGCTCGCTCGCACAAACGGACTTACCTCAGCGGCTGAAGCCGTTCCTCTCCCCAGCGGAGCGGCACGGCTGAAGCCGTGCCCTGACGGTCAAAAGAAAATGACCATCCTGGAAGATCGCTTGAGACCAGATTGCAACACCCGGCAATGTGTTTACGCCGCTAGCGCGGTCTTCGCTTTTTCGGCCAGCTCCGCGAAACCGCTCTTGTCGCGCACCGCGATATCGGCCAGCACCTTGCGGTCGAGCTCGACTCCGGCCACTTTCAGGCCGTGGATCAGCCGGTTGTAGGAGAGCCCGTTCCGCTTGGCGGCTGCCGCGATTCGAATGATCCAGAGCGAGCGGAACTCCCGTTTGCGGGCCCGCCGGTCGCGGAAGGCGAACTTCAGCGCCCGCTCCACGGACTCCTTCGCCGAGCGGTACAGCTTGCTCTTGGTTAGTCGGTAGCCTTTGGCGCGCTTGAGCAGCTTGAGGCGCTTGGCGTGTCGTTTCGTTCCTCGCTTGACTCTAGGCACGTTGTAACTCCCAGTGAATAGTGGATAGTGATTAGTGGATAGTGAAAAGCAAATCGTGAGCAGGGGAACGGTCTAACCACTATTCACTATTCACTAACCACTGTTTTTCTTCATGCATACGGGAGCATGCGCCGCAGGCGGGCCTGGTCTGCGGCGTCCGCGACCTCGCCCTGGCCCAGTTTCCGTTTGCGCTTCCGGGTCTTTGACGTCAGGATGTGGCGCGCAAAGGCATGGTGGCGCGTGAACTGTCCCTTGGCGGTTTTTTTGAACCGTTTTGCCGCGCCCCGATGCGTCTTGATTTTCGGCACGTTCCCTCCTTCGGGGAAATGACTGCGTGGAAGTTTTGGGCTGATCCTCGGTGGATGGCCCGGCCGCCGGCGGCTGCCATACTGCACTTACTTCTTAGGGGCAAAGACGGCCGTGATGGAGAACCCCTCCATGTGGGGCCGGAACTCGACTGTCCCGGCATCCCCCACGTCCGCGATCAGGCGCTCGAGCAGTTTCCGCCCGATCTCCGAGTGGGAGATTTCGCGTCCCCGAAACGTCACGATGGCTTTGACCTTGTCGCCTTCTTTCAGAAAGCGCACGATGTTGTTCTTCTTAAACTCGTAATCATGGTCGTCCGTGGTCGGGCGGAATTTCACTTCCTTTACGATAATATTGCGCTGGTTCTTCTTGGCCTCATGCGCCCGCTTGTTGAGCTGGTAGACGTACTTGCCGTAATCCATGATCTTGCACACGGGCGGCACCGCGGTCGGCGATACTTCGACCAGATCCAGGTTCTGCTCCTTGGCAGTCTTCAGCGCCTGATACGGGGGCATAATCCCCAGTTGCGCGCCGTTGTCGTCAATCACACGGACCTCGCGGGCGCGAATCCGCTCGTTTACTCGGATGTTGGCAGTCGCTATAAATTCCCTCCCGGGCCGGTTCTACCAAGCCCGCCGGAAATTATACCACAGCCCGAAAACCTTTCGCCGCATTCACGGGTTGATCTGGCGCGCCTGAATCGCCTGTCGCACGCGGGCCAGGAAGTCCGGGCGAGTCATGCTTCCCTGGTCCCCGCCCTGGCGGGTGCGCAGGCTCACCGTCCCGTCCTGCATCTCCTGGTCGCCGACAATCGCCATATACGGCACCTTCTGCATCTGCGCTTCCCGAATCTTGAGGTTCACCTTCTCGTTGCGCGAATCCACTTCCACGCGCGCGCCGGTCTCGCGCAGCTCGGCGGCGAGCGCCTCGGCGAATTCCACGTGGCGCTCGGCGATCGGCATTACGACCA
>CAYWWM010000147.1:0-6868 GCA_964461735.1 uncultured Solibacteraceae bacterium
GGTGCCGTGGATGCACACGCAGCTCGGCAGCAGCGGCTCGGCGGCGCTCGGCACATCCGCCGCCTTGAAGGCGCTGATGCGCAAAGGCAAGATGAAGAACGAACCCATCAACGTGATCGCCTTCTGCGGCGACGGCGGCGGCGCCGACATGGGCATCTCGGGCATCTCCGCCACGCTCACGCACCCCGACTACAATTGCCTCATCCTGATGTACGACAACGAGTCCTACGCCAATACCGACATCCAGCTTTCCGGCTCGACGCCCTGGGGCGCCAATACCACCTTCAGCACGCCCGGCTCCGTGCGGCGGATCATGCACCGCCGCTGGAAGAAGAATTTTGCGGGCATGATGGCCGCCGGGCACCCCACCTGCCGCTACGTCGGGACCGTCTGCATGTCCTACGGCCTGCACGCCATGAACTCCATCCGCAAGGCGCTTACCATCGGCGGGCCGACGTTCATCCATTCGCTCGACCCCTGCCCCAAGGGCTGGGACTACGATCCCATCCAGTCGCACGAAATGGGCGAGCTGGCCGTGAACACCGGCATCTGGCCTCTCTACGAGGTGGAAGACGGCGTGCTCCGGCTCACCGGCCGCACCGAGCAGATCGCCGCCGGACGCATCCGCCGCCAACACGTGCGGGATTACCTGCTGCGGCAGGGCCGCTTCGCGCACTTTACCGACGACGACATTGATTACTTCCAGAGCAAAGTGGATGAGATGTGGGAGAAGTGGCTCATCCCCGGCGTGATTCCCTTCCGCACGGAAGTCGAGAAATCACCCGAGCCTGCCTAGCGGATAGTTGTAAGTTGATAGAAGCTGTTGCAAAACCGATTTTTTCCGGATGGTAAGGGCACGGTTTCAACCGTGCCGAATCGGTTCTCTTCAAGGAGCGGCTTCAGCCGCTGAGGGCCAAGACACCTGCCTCAGGGGCTAAAGCCCGGTTTTTCCCGTGCGGGAGGCGGCACGCCTGAAGGCGTGCCCTTACGGGTGCTCCAAGGAGGTTTTGAAACAGCCTCTACTGGATAGACGGAGCCGCGGCATGTTGGGTGATGCCGTGGACACAAAATGGTGCAGACCGAGTTGTGGAACCGTAAGGGCACGACTTTAGTCGTGCCGAATCAACGTCGGTGGGCTGAGCGCTTTCGCGCCTGAGGGAAGTCTTTCCGGGAGCTTTACCAGACAAACCTCAGCGGCTAAAGCCGTTCGATTCTCCGGCGGTTACGGCATGGCTGAAGCCATGCCCTTACGGTCTACACTAAGAGTCAAAGTGCTATAGGTGTTTTCTTGGGAGGGATTCCCGTGGCCCCCGCCCCGGACGCCGCCGGCACACCGCGCGTAATCAACCGTTGGGTTCAGCTTGCCTGGGGGATCGTGGCCATGATGGCCATCGCCAACCTCCAGTACGCCTGGACGCTGTTCACCGACCCGCTCACCACCAGCCTGAAGACCACGCTGCCCATGGTGCAGTTCGCGTTCACGGCCTTCATCCTGGCCGAGACCTGGCTGGTTCCTTTCGAAGGCTGGCTGGTGGACCGCATCGGCCCGCGCATCATGCTCGCCATCGGCGGGGTTCTGGTGGGCCTGGGTTGGGTCGGCTCGGGCATGGCGACCTCGGTCCGGGAGCTGATTGTCCTCTACACCTTGGGCGGGGTCGGCGCAGGCGTCGTCTACGGCGGGACAATCGGCAATGCGCTCAAATGGTTCCCCGATCACCGCGGGCTCTGCGTCGGCCTCACCAGCGGCGCCTACGGCGTGGGGACCGCGCTCACCGTCTGGCCCATCTCCCGCATGATCGAGACCTCCGGGTACGCCCACACGCTGATTGTCTGGGGAATCGGTCAAGGCATTCTGGTCGTGGTGGCGGCTCTGTTCCTGCGGCAGCCGCCCAAGGGCTGGCTTCCCGAAGGTTGGAACCCCAAGGCGCAGACCCTCGTGCGGAGCTCCGCCGTGGACAGCACGCCCTGGCAGATGGTGCACCACGGCTCCTTCTGGATCATCTACGTGATGATGACCATGCTGGCCTTCATCGGCCTGGTGGCCACGGCCCAGCTCGCTCCCATCGCCCGCTATTACGGCGTGGACAAAGTGACCCTCTTGGGAATGTCGGCGCTGGTGGTGGCCATCGAAGTGGACCGCGTCTTGAACGGCGTTTCCCGGCCCTTCTGGGGCTGGGTCTCGGACCGCATCGGCCGCGAGAACACCATGTTCATCGCCTTTTCGCTCCAGGCGGTGACGGTGTTTTGTCTGCTGCAACTCGTGAGGTATCCCGTCTGGTTCGTCTTGCTCTTCGGCATGTGTTTCTTCGCCTGGGGCGAAATCTTCTCGCTGTTCCCCGCCATCACCGCCGACCTGTTTGGCAAGACTTGGGCCACCACGAACTACGGCGTCGTCTATACGGCCAAGGGCTTGGCTTCGATCCCGGCGGCTCCGGTGATGGCCTACATCGCGCAGGGCAGCTTGGGCTGGGAGCCTGCGTTTTGGGCCATGATCGCTTGCAGCCTCATTTCGGCCTTCATGGCTCTGTTCTGGCTCAAGCCCGTCGCGGCTCGCACCATCGCTCAGGCCCAGATGGCGGCAGCGTCCCCAGCGGTCCCCGTCGTCTCTCCGCTGGCACAGAAGGCGCGCCAACCGATGGGAGGCGACTAGAGGAAACCGTTGCTTTCGTCCTTCGACAGCGCCGGAGGCGCGTCCGATTCTAGCCCACCACTGAGTCTTTCGCTTTGACAGAGCCAATTCTCCTTTTCCTCGCCGGCGCCGTGGCCGGCCTCATCAACGCCATCGCCGGCGGCGGCACCCTGGTCACCTTCCCGGCCCTGATCTTTTACGGCCTGCCCTCCGTCGAAGCCAACGCCACCAACACCGTCGGCGTGCTGCCGGGCATCATGTCGTCGCTCTGGGGCTACCGTCGGGAGTTGCGCACGCAGACGCGTTGGGTGTGGCGGTTCACGATCACCAGCCTGGCCGGAGGCTTGATCGGGGCGTATCTGCTGCTGCACACCGGGGAAGCCCGTTTCCGCGAGTTCGTCCCCTACCTCATCCTGTTCGCCACGCTGCTCTTCACGTTCAGCAGCCAGGTCACGCGCTGGCTCCAGATCGAGGCCCAGGCCGTCGAAAAGTCTCGCCACGCCGTCGCCATCGCCGTTGTCTTTCAATTTTGCGTGGCAATTTACGGAGGGTACTTCGGCGCCGGGATCGGCATCTTCATGCTCGCCGCGCTCGCGGTCCTGGGCCTGAAGGACATCCACCAGATGAACGCCCTGCGGATTTCGCTCGGCGTCATGCTGAACGCGGTGGCCGCGATTTACTTCATCGCCAACGGGCTGATCTTCTGGACCGAAGCCGGGCTGCTCGCCGCAGGCACCATCACCGGCGGCTACGCGGGCCCTTACGTGGCGCGCGCCGTCGGCGTCACGGCCATGCGCGTCTTCGTCTCCGTCACCGGCTTTGCGAGCGGAATTTATTTCTTGATCCGGTAGGAAGCTCATCCCTTCCTGGATCGCAAGCAGAGCGGCTGGCGGTTGTTGGGGAAGACATCTTGACATGCTGTTGTCATATATGACAACATATCCGCGGCGCAATCAGATAGCAGCGGCAGATGATCAGAAAAACACGGTCGGTTTCATGGGTCAAGGCGGCGCTTAGGGATTTCGAGTCGTTCCCGGAAGGGGCTAGATCAGTCTGCCTTGCCGCCTTGACGATTGCCGCAGAAGGCGGCAATGCCGATATCGCAAAACCTATGAAAGGAATGGGGGCGGGCGTGTTTGAGATTGCGTTGCGATACCGGGGGGAAGCGTTACGGGTGGTGTACGCTGTCCAGCTCGGAGATGACATCTGGGTCGTGCACGCGTTTCAGAAGAAATCCACCCGTGGTATCGAGACACCGAAACACGAACTCGATCTGATCAGAGATCGTTTGAAGAGATTGAAGGAGATGTTGCAATGAAGGGGGAGCGATTGGAGCTCAAGCGAGGAAGCGGAAATGTTTTCCGCGATTTGGGACATAAGAACGCGGATATCGAACAATTCAAAGCAATCCTGGCTGCGGAAATCATCCAGACGCTGGATCGGGAAGGCTGGAGTGTTCGTGAAGCACAGCGCCGTACGGGGATTGCCGCGGCCGACTTTTCGCGTATCCGCAATGCGAACCTCGGGCGGTTCACCGCCGATAGGCTCATGGCGATCCTCAACCGGCTCGGCTCACGAGTAGAGGTCAAGGTCAAAGTGCGGCGCGCGGCCTAAACTACAGGGAGTAGGGAGTAGGGAGTAGGAACTTCCTCTTTGCTCTTCCCACTCCCTACTCCCTACTCCCTACTCCCCAATTTTCAAAACTCCATTCTTTCGATCAGCGAATTGAGCTCCGTTTCGAGCGCCACCTTGCGGCGCTGCGACTCGGCCAGGCGGTCGCGCAGCGCGGCGAGCTGGGTTTCCTGTCCCGCGAGCTGTCTTGAGTAGGCCTGCACCTGCTGCTCCTGTCCGGCCACGCGGTTCAGGCTGCTGATGTTGGCGCGCAGCCGCTCCTGGTCCTGAATCAGGCTGCGGATTTCCTGCTCCGCACGCTCGATTTCTCCCGCCGCGCTGGCGATCTGGCGCTTGCGGTCGAGAATCTGCTGGAGCTGCGCGCGCGCCGTGTCGCTCAGGCTGCGGTTCTGGACGAAACTCACGAGCACGTCGGGCGTAATGCTGGAGACCGCAGTCGTCGTTTCATAGACGCGCTCTTCGGTCACCGCAAACTTCACCTCCGCGCCCGCCGCCAGCGCGACCTCAAAGCGGTACGAGTTCGCGGTGGTCTCCTTGGGCGTGAGGCCCACGAGCTTGTACTGCGGCCGCACGGGATGCTCGATGATGAGCGTCTTGGCTTCCTGGTCCACGTTGCGGATGGTGAAGGTCTTGATCTCGACGGCGGCGGTTTTCGTCGTGAGCACGCCGCGCCGGATGTGCACTTCGCGCACCAGGTCGCGCTTGGCGTCAAACTGCGTGGTGATGCGCGTGCCGAGGTCCACGCCGTAGCTGATCAGGCGCTTGTCGCCGGCCTTGAGCGTCTCCATCAGCGCCTCGCCGGCGTAGGCGTTCGATTCGTAGACCGTGATCGGCCCGCCGTCGAGCGTTTTGCCGGTCGAGTTGGTCAGCTCGGCGGCGTTCATCGGATGCACGGAACCCTGGTCGAGGTAGATCAAGAGGCGCCGCGCCGTGAGCGTCTGCTGCAAGAACGGCAGCATGGCCGATTCGTTTCGGCGCACGGTGACGGGATTCGAGAAGCGGTACTCGAACAGCTCGCCCAATTCCTGCGCGGCGGCCTGGGCCGCCACGGTGATGGTGACGTCCTCCCGATTCCCTTCGTTTTTGTCGTCGAGCGAGAGACTCTTCGCCATCTCCTGCGCCGCGAACAATCCCGCCGCGCTGCGCTGGGCGCGCAACCCCTCCGGCGGCGCAGCCGCGGGCAGCGGCATGTCTCCGCCAATCGCGCCGCCCAGGATCACGGGGCGCTGGGCACGGTCTTCGGGAAGCTCCGCCGTGGGACGCCCGACGTAGCGCGGCTCGTAGAGGCGGCTGATGAAAGAAATAGGTCTGCCGGAAACCAGCGACAACTGCACGCCCGACCAGTCCTCGCCGGTGGTGTTGTCCACGATGGCCCAGCCTTCCAGCATGGGATCCGCGCCGGCGCCCCAGATCAGGCGGTAGCTCGATTTCCAGAGCGGCATCGGGATCATGTAGTCGGCGATCAGCGTGCGCGCCTGCGTGCCGGTCGAGTCAATGTAGACGCTGCGTTTGTCTTTCGACCGCGACGAGACCAGCGCGGAAAGATAGCTTTGGAACTGCGTCTGCAGCGTGGGATCGAGGAGGCGGATGCTGGCCGCGGCGCCGAGGTCGAAATTCCGGAGCTCGCCGGTATCGAGCAGCAGCGCAAGCTGCTCGCTCTCGGGACGGCGCTCGTCGCGCGGGATCACGCGCCCGCTCAGGATTGCGCCGCGCACGGTCTCCGCGCCGTAGCGCAGCTCGATCAGCGCGCCTTTCAGTTGGTCGAGCACGGCCGAGAGCGGCTGCCCCGCCGCCAGGCGGAAGGGATACTCGGCGAGCTTCTTCTCGAGCGGCTCGCTCGAATCGTAGCGCAGCCCGGAGATGCGGCCTCCGCCCCGCTCGACGATGGTCAGCGACTTCAGCACGTCGTTCATCTCCGAAGCATTGAAGTCCAGGCGCGCCGCCTGGCCCGCTTCGAGCTGTCCCGAGCGCTGGAAGTAGCCCACGCCGTGCTTGTACAGGATCACCTGGCGCACCGGCAATTCCTGCGCCTGCGCGCCCAGCGCGCACACCAAGATTCCCAGCCAGATCGTTGTTCGCATGATTTCCCCCCTCGCCATTTGCATCATTCTCCCACAACTTCTCCCACAATTTCGGAGCGAAGCAGAGCGGCCCGGCCCGGTCCGAGTAACCAATTGGATGCGAGACCGCGGCTGCGGAGATGCCCCGAACGATCTCGCGCTCGGTAGGTAGTGTCTCAGTTGGACGTAAGGGCATGGCTTCAGAGTCTGTGTGAAAACCTTGGTTTTGCGTAAGGGCACGGTTTCAACCGTGCCGTAACTGCCGCAAAACCAATCGGGCTTTAGCCCTTGAGGGTCGTAGTTGCGAGTTTTCACACAGACTCTTCAGCCATGCCGAAAAGCATAACTGTGCCGTGGGCTTTAGCCTCTGAGGGTCCGTCCCTCAGCGGTTGAAACCGCCTCTGGAAGCTGCTTTTGCGGCACGGTTGAAACCGTGCCCTTACAGCTTGGAAATTCAAACGGAGACGCTGCCGCTCCGCAGAAAGGGTTGAAGGGCTAGTGCTTAGTTTCGTAAATTAGCGTAATATCGTTTCGGAGCGGCCGGATG
>CAYWWM010000148.1:0-6580 GCA_964461735.1 uncultured Solibacteraceae bacterium
CGCAATCGAACGGAAAGATCGAACGCTGGCACCAGTCGCTCCAAACCGAATGCATTCGGCCCGGCACGCCGCTCTCGCTGGACGACGCCCGCCGCTTGGTCGCCCGCTATGTCGAGCACTACAACACCGTGCGGCTGCACAGCGCCATCGGCTACGTCACTCCCCAGGACATGCTCGAGGGCCGTCAGCAACATATCTTCCGCGAGCGCGATCAAAAGCTGGAAGCGGCCCGCCAAGTCCGCCAGCTCCGCCGCCAGGAAGCGGCCGCTTTGGCAACTGTGATTCCGGCTGGCCCTGCTCCCTCTGCGGAGGTACACTGATGCTGCCGGGTGAAACAGAAGCCGGCTCTGCTGGGAAGCAACCGCGCCGAGGGATAGCCCGGCGGAAACTCATCCAAACGATGAGGCGGGTGGGATGGAGCGATCCTCCTGCCCGTTTCCGACCCTCCTCGGAGGATAGATTTCCCCATGCCTTGAAAATCCAAGCCCCGAAGGCCAACTACTCTTTAACTCAGACCGGCTTCACTCCAATTCCGGCTGAACCAGCACAGGGTCCGCATTGAAAACTTGGACGAAAAGCAGTTCGGATGGGGAGAAGCACCGCTCGGTTATCACTCAACTTGAGGAATGCGGAGACCTCTCGAACCTTGAGGGCCTGCTGACCTCGACAGTTGCGGAACGAGGCGTCGAGAGTCCGTTCTATGTGAAAGATGCAATCCGCGATTTCTTTTGGTCTCTACGGTCCGAAGATGCGCCGGGGTATTCCGCGTTTGCCAAAAACCGTGTTGTACCGGGCGACGTGATCCTTACCTTCAATTACGATTTGGCACTTGAACGGCAATTGAAGCTGGCGGGGAAATGGGAAGTGGGCAATGGTTATGGATTCCTGATCGACGAGAGGATTGCTCCTTCATCGAAAGTGAGAGTCCTCAAGTTGCATGGCAGCATAAATTGGCACGGGCTGCTCTTTGATGGGCTTCCTCCCGGATCCAGCGGTGGTTTTAACTACTCGTTGGGATCTCGACCAGTGATATGGGGCCCCGAAATGAAGTTCCTTGGGTATCCCGAAGGAATAAATGACCCTCTGGCTAAAACCGGTGCATACATGGAAGCATTTATTCTTCCAACCTATTCAAAGAAATTCTACTTCGAGACTTCCTTCGGGAAGGAGTGGGTCCCATTCTGGGACTCCATTTGGAATCAGGCCGAAGACGCCCTTCGCAAAGCCGACGAAATCCTGGTGTTAGGTTACAGTCTGCCTCCAGCCGACGAACGCGCGGCTCGCATGATTCTGGAGGTACCCCGGAAAGACGCCAAGATTACAATTGGCTGCCACACCGATAGCATAAAAATAGCGAAGCGATTTGAGGACCGTGGACACGATCACGATCACATCATCACGACGACAATGAAGTTCGAAGATTGGGGCGAAATGACGGAGCGCTAGAATCGTCTGTGGGGAAACCGGGGATAGATAGGATGAGGCGGCTTAAAAAGGGGGGGCGGCCTGAACTGCGCGATTTTTGGGAAGGGCAGGCGGTTGCTTTCTGATCTGGTTTCCCTACTTGCTCGTGAGTGCCGCTGCAACCGCTTTAGGATTCCGGTCTATGACTGTCAGATAGGCGCGCACCGCGCCGTCTGGCCGCCGCCGACCCTGTTCCCATTCCTGCAGGGATCGCTGGCTCACAGCGTAGCGCCGCGAAAACTCCGCTTGCGATAAGCCCAGCCTGGACCGGATTGCCTTCACATCCACGTCTTCGGGAATCTCGATGTATCGCATGGGAAGCGCAACCTTCCCCTCGACGTGAGCGACAACCTCTTTCATCGCGGTAATCAACCGCTTACCCATCCTGGAATGCTTCGCCTTTTTCATTGGACACCCCTCAAACGATTTACAAGTCCTTTCAATTCCTGTTTGTCCGCCGAGGTCAAATCTTCCTTCTCGTTTTTTGCATAGATGTCGAGGAAATAGACCACATCGGCCGCTGACCGATAGAAGTAGATGACTCGGACACCGCCTCGTTTTCCTTTCCCACGGCGGCCCCATCGCGCTTTGCGAACTCCACCTGTGCCTGCCACGATGGGATGGATTTCAGGGTTGTCGGCGACGTGTAGCTCCATCGCCACGCGCTCCTCGGGGCGGAGAGTCTTGCCTACGCGCTTCTCGTAGATGCGGGTGTAGGCAATCGCCGCACTCATGCATCTCCTTTATACGGCATTGACGTATCTTTGTCAAGCTGAGCCTGGCAGCTGTCGTGGTTCGGTTCACTGGAGGGGTTGAGGTCGGCCAATGGCGTACAAATTCCGCTCGGTGCGGATATACCACTTGCCGTCCGCGAGCGCCGGGCAGCGTGGCTTTACTATTTGGTTTCTTTGCCCGGCGTATCCACGATCAGGCAGCATCCCGGAGTCACGGCGTTAATCGCTGAGACCACTTGCTGAACATGCAGCCGCAAGACCGGCCATCGCGGGTTGCCGAGCACCACGATGGCAATCCTCCGGCCTGCCAAGTTCTGTTGGTGGCGAATGTTCTTGTCGGTAGTGAGGAGCAGGTCAAACCCGGCGGCTTCCGCTTCGGTCAGCAACTCGCCATTGGTCAGCCGATCCCATCCAAGGTCTTTCGTTTTCTTGACCGTATGGCCTTGCAGAAACTGCTGGAGTGGGGACGGCGTGCCGTGGTCAAAGAGAATGAGCATCGGCGGGAATCTGTGGGTGCGGGGAAACCGGGGCATCGAGGCTGCGGGCTGCGAATTCCAGCACCGCCACAACCTGTTCCCGCGTCACGTCGAACCATTCCGTGATCTGCTCAACGCTGGCGCCCGCTTCGAGGTTCTCGAACACGGTAGCAACCGGCATCCGGGTTCCGCGAAACACCCAAGCGCCGCTGACCTTCCCCGGCACGCTTTCCACCGCCGGGCATTGCGACCAATCAATCACAGCCATAGCCAGTCCCCCATTCGGTGTTGCTCACCATCTTCGACTCTACCAAGAGAATAGCACAATGCAGTTTAGAGGGGGTTCAACTCCGAGCTCTAGCGCCCGATGGCGTAGAGATTGCGCGCAGTGCGGATATACCAGCGGCCGTCCACCAGCGCCGGGGAGGCGAGCGTCTCCTCGCCGATCGAGTTGACGTGCAGCAACTGGAAGGTCGGTCCGGCGCGCAGCACGAACGTTTCCCCCTCGTCATTGGTGAAGAAGATTTTGCCGTCTACGGCGACGGGCGAGGCGGAGAATCCTTCGCGGCGCGCCGCGCCCAGCCGCCCCTGCCACAGCGTCTGTCCCGTCCTTGCATGGAGCGAGGTGGCGATGCTGGCCATGTCGTTCACCAGGTAAAGCTGCTCGCCGTAGAGGATCGGCGAAGGCACGAAGGGCGAGCCGCGCGGACTCGACCAGACGAGGTGCGTGGCGGTGACGTCGCCGCGGCCGCCCGGACGGATGGCGAGCGTCGGGCCGGCGCGTCCGGAGGGACAGAAAACCATCCCGTAACCCACCACCGGCGTGGGGATCACTTCATACAGGCCCCCGCCGCAGCGCCACAGCTCGCGCCCCGTGTCGGGGTCGTAGGCGTGGACGCGCTGCTGGCTGTTCACGATGATCTCATCGTGGTCGCCGACGCGGAGGGCAATCGGCGTGCCCCATCCGACGCTCGCGTCCCGGCGGGTCCGCCACAAGGGCCGCCCGGTGCGCGCGTCGAAAGCGGCGATGAAGGAATCGGAATACTGATCCTGATAGAGGATGATGCGGTCCTTGTAGAGCAGCGGCGAGCCGGCCGAGCCGTGATAGGCTTCGAGGCGCCCGAGGTCCTGGTGCCACAGCACGTCGCCATTCATTCCAAACGCCAGCAAACCGCGCGCGCCAAAGAAGACGTACACGCGTTCGCCGTCCGTGATGGGAGTCGCGGAGGCGTGGCCGTTCTTGTAATGGGACGACTGCGAGCGGCCTTCGGGCGCGAACTTCTCCCACAGCAGCGAACCGTCGGAGCGCCGCAACGCCAGCAGCGAGAGCCGCCGTCCGCCCTGTTGCGCGGTCGTGACGAAGACGCGGTCGCCCCAGACGATGGGAGACGAATTGCCGGCGCCGGGAACCGGCGTCTTCCAGGCGATGTTCTGCGTGGGAGACCAGGTGTCGGGGTAACCGCTCCCGGCGACGATCCCCTGCCCCGAAGGTCCGCGCCAGCGCGGCCAGTATTTCGCGCCTTCGCCCTCGACGGCGATCATGCGCACGCCGCTGTCTCGAGCGGGCGGACTTTGCGGAGGAGGCGCGCCGAGCGATCCGGCTTGCCCGGCCAGCAGAGCCACGAATGCCGCGAGGAAGGCGAGCAAAGCCAGCAGAGCATACTTTGCGCTCCTCATGCTTTCGACCCCAGTTTCTTAAGTCCGGCCGGGCGCTTCTGCCCTGCTGCGGAGCCTCGACGGCGGCTTCCGCCTCGATGCCGCGGGCGACCGGGTTGGATCAGAACATCGGCCGGGATTTGCAGTTGCTGCGTCAGCTTGCGAATCATGTTAAGAGACAACGGGCGGTCTCGGCGCATGACTTCATACACTCGGGTTCTTTGTCCAATGATGCCAATCAGCGCGCCGATGTCCTTACCCGTTTGCTCCAACCGGAACCGAATGGCGTCGATGGGATCGGGCAAATCGATGGGGTAATGTTCTCGCTCGTATACCTCGGTGAGCGTGACCAGGACGTCCAGTTCATCTCCCTCGCGTGTCCCCTGCGGGGAATCCCAGAGTTGCTCAATGTGGCGCAAAGCCCGTTCGTAATCTCGCTCCGACCGGATTGGCTTAATCTCCATACTGAACCGTCCTGACATCAATTTCATCGTAATCTGCGTGGGTTCCAATCCACTTGATGAAAACAATCTTTTGAGAATAGCTCACCCCAACAACAAGACGGTAATCGTTTCCCTTGATATTGAAAACCACGCGATCGGGCCCCACGATACTGGCATTGCCGTAGCTTTGCAGCACGTCGGCAGGACTTCCCCAGTCGGCTCGTTCGACTTCATGAAACCACGACTCAACAGCGGCTTTAACTGCCCTTCGATCCTTGTTGCCCTCCAGACTTTCAATAAACGTTCGCAACGTCCTTCGTGCGATTACTCTCACGCCGGCCTCCTTTTGAAATGCAGTATGCACTGCGAAGGCGTTGGCGTTGGCGATGGCGGAGGCGATCTCTCATGCCTACCTCCAAGAAATGCAGTAGTGGACTTGCCACTCACCGACCTAGGGGGTAGAACTTACACGCGTATAATACCCTGTTCCCAAATTGGGCACAAGGAAAATCTCGAGGTTCCCGCTCACTCCGAGCGCAGCGCTCCGAGCAGCGGCGAGCGCAGCGCCGCCGCCGTCGCCGCCAGAGATGTTATCAGTCCGGCGGCGAGGACGCCACCCAGCAGCAGCACAAGAGCGCCGGCGGGCAAACGCCCGCTTTGCTCCAAAAGCACCGGCGCGATGGCCAGCAGCGCGCACGCGGCGCCGCTGAGGAGACCACCGATGAGTACCAGCGCGTTTTCCGCGATCACCATCGTGAAGAAGTGGCCTTGCCGGTAGCCGAGCGCGCGCAGCAGCGCCAGCTCCCGCCGCCGCTCCATCACGTTGCGCAACAGCACCGCGCCCAAGCCGACCGTTCCCAGCAGCAGTCCCAAGCCTCCCAGCATCTGGAACGTGGACAGGTAGGTGTTCTCGACCCGGTGAAACTCGGCCAGGCGTTCGCCCGTGGAGCGCACGTCGGCGCCGAAGTCCGCCAGCGCTTCCTCGACGGCGAGAGCCACCGCCTCACTTTGACCCGGAGGCGTCTCGACGAGCAGAAACCGGTATCCCTCCTGTTCGGGAAACAGCCCCAGGAAATGGGCCTGCGACATCAGCAGCTCCCCTTGAAAGATACTGTCGTCGAGGGCGGCCACGAACCGCAGCCGGATCGAGCGCCCGCCGACGGTAATCGCCATCTCCTCGCCCAGCTTGCGGTGGAGCACGTAGGTCATCGAGTTGGCGTCGGCGATCACGGGCACGGCGCCGTCCGGCTGGTCGCGATGGAGCAGCAGCCACGGGTTGGCTCGCTCCGCCTCGGTCGCCGCCAGCGAGGAGCGGAACGCGAAACGGCCCGCGGCGAGAAAGCGGTCGCTGGGGGCCAGGATGCGCGGAGTAGTCGGCTCATAGAGGTTCAGGCAGCTCGCGTCGTCGCCCGGGCGCACGCGGAACGGTTCGATCGTCGCCGCATCGAACGCGGAGAACCCGAGCATCTCCCGCCCCTCGCGGCTGTTCGGATCGTGCGCCAGCGGCAGCAGCGTTTCGACCAACAGCGAGTAGCCGCCGACTCCCGACCGCGGGTCGGTCTCGACGACGCCCTCCTTGCGGAAGGTGTCCACGGAGATCAGGATGAAGGTGGCCGAGGCGATCATGGCCATGGACAGCACGCTCCGGGCCGGGCGATGCATCGCGCTGCGGAATCCCAAACGGGCAATCGGCCAGCCGCGTTGGCCGCCCACCACTTGCTGTCCGGGGCGAGCGAGCCAGTAAACAAAGAGAAGCAGGCAGGCGGCGAGCAACGCCGCTCCCGCGCCGAAGAATGCGCCGGAGTGT
>CAYWWM010000148.1:6590-6845 GCA_964461735.1 uncultured Solibacteraceae bacterium
TCGATGAGGCCTGCTGCGGCCGCTACCATCAGCACCGTGCCCAGCGCGGCCAGCCCGGCGGCTGCCCGCACTCCTCGCCGGCCCTTTCCGTGAGCAGCTTGGCCTTGCACCGCCTCCGCAAAGAGCTGGTCCGCCAGCAGCCGGCGCTCGGAAACAGCCGCGAGGCTGCGCAGCGTGGCCCACATGCAAGCGAGGGACGCCGCAATACCCCCGAGCGCCCCCGCGGCCAGCGAGGCCGGAGTCACGTGCAGAGCG
>CAYWWM010000149.1:0-6843 GCA_964461735.1 uncultured Solibacteraceae bacterium
CCAAGGCGAACCCAATGGGGTCCATGCGGGAGTGGCACGTGGCGCAGACCGCATTGGCGCGGTGTTGCTCCATGCGCTGCCGCATGGTGCGATTCTGCACCTCCGCGCCTCCCTCCGCGAGCGGAGGGACATTGGGCGGCGGCGGCGGCGGGGGAGCGCCCAGCAGGTTGTCGAGCACCCACTTGCCGCGCAGCACCGGCGAGGTTCGGTTGGCCCGCGACGTGACCGTGAGAATGCTGCCTTGCCCCAGAATTCCTCGGCGATTCTCGTCAGCCAGTGGAACACGGCGGAAGCTGCTGCCATAGACGTTCGGGATGCCGTAGTGCCGCGCCAGCCGCTCATTCACGAAGGTATAGTCGGCGCGCAGCAGGTCCACCACGGGCCGGTCTTCGCGCAGCATGGCTTCGAAGAACAACTCCGTTTCCCTGGCGAAGCCCTGGCGCAATTCCTCGTCGAATTCGGGGAACTCTTTCACGTCCGGCCGGATCTGGCGGATATTGCGCAGATAGAGCCACTGGCCGGCGAAATTGTCCACCAACGCCTTGGAGCGCGGATCGGCTAACATGCGGCGCACCTGTTGCTCCAGAACCGCGGGCTCTCGGAGCTTGCCGCGCTCGGCCAGTTCGAGCAGCGGCTCGTCCGGGGTGCTGCTCCAGAGGAAGAACGACACCCGGGAAGCCAGTTCCAAGTCGCTGATGCGATACGGCGCGTCCGGCCGCGCGCCGGGCGGGTCGTGTTCGATGCGGAACAAAAACTCCGGCCCCGCCAGGATGCGGCGCAGCGCCACTTCGACGCCTCCCTCGAAGCCCCCGCCGGTTTCTCCCGACCCGCGCGCGCTTTGATAAACGCTGAGCAGGGCCTGCACGTCATGGTCCGTCACCGGACGGCGGTAGGCGCGCCGCGCCAGATTCGAGAGGATCTTGCGGGCGCAGGCGGTTTCGGAAGCTTCGTCGCGGCCCGTGGGCTGGCAGATAAAGATCTTGCGCCGGCTGGGCGTATCGCCGGAACCCTGGGCGTCGAACGGCCCCGTGATGGTGACGCTCTCGACCTGCGGGTCGCCTCCCTTGTAGTTGTCTATGTCGGCTTCCATCGGACGAGGCCCGTACTCCAGCAAGCCTTCCGGCTCGGCTGTTTTCTTCAGAAACGCGACCTGTACGACGTGGGAGCCCGCCGGAGCCGGGAAACGAACTTGCAGCTCGTCATCGCCGAAATATTCATACGCGCTCTGGTCGCCCTCGCTCTCGTAATACGTGCCCACGCGGGTATGGATGGGTCCCACCGCCCCACGCTGCTCGCCGCCCACGGTGAACAGTTTGATCCGGCTGCCGTCCACGCGCACATCGAGCTGATGCGGCTCACCCACCAGGCCGCGAATATGTCCGTTCGAATCTCGCTGCAACCGGATTTGGAAGAGGTACTCGCCCTCGAGCGCGAAGTTGTGGCGGATCGCCAGGCCCCCCCGCGAGCCGAATGGCAGATCCTCGCTCACGCGGTCGTCCTGGAGCAGTTGTGGAGAGACGCGATACGTCTCGGCCGCGGCACGCAGCGTGCGGTCCCCCACCGCCAGCCGGCTGATGCGGGACGCCACGGTCAGGTATCGCTCGGTCAGCACGGGCGAGACCGTCAGCAGATCGGCGAGATTGTCAAAGCCCGCGCCCGAATCGTCGGCGGGAAGCAGCGCCGCCCCGTCCATCTCCACCGCCAGCAGGTCGCGCACGGCGTTGGTGTATTCGGCGCGGTTCAGGCGATGGATCGTGGCCGCGCGGCCCGGATTGGGATGAGCGGCGGCTGCGCGATCCAGCGCCGTCTCGAGATACGCGGCGAAGCCGTCGTAGGTGGCTTTGTCCGGGCGAGGCAACCCCGGCGGCGGCATGGACCCGGTGCGCAGCTTGCGCACCACCTTTTCCCACACCGGAGCGCCGGCCCCGACGTTCTCCACCTCTGCCTGGTCCAGCAGCAGTCCCGCGGTCTGCAGCCTTTCATTATGGCAAGTAACGCAGTAGCGGTTGAGAACGGTTCGGTAGGGAGACGCGCCGGACGCGGGAGAACCGGATTCCTGCTGCTGAGCCGCCTGCAGAGAGCCAGCGGCCAGCAACGCGATTCCGATCCCGCTCCATAGCGTTCTCCACATCGTTCTCGACATGGCGGCGACCTCCGTGTCAAAGGCCTCTGAGAACCGGTTCCTCAGCCCGAGTGACACACCCGTCACGGTGTGCAAATTGTAGCAGGAATCGGGGGCATCAAACAACAAAATTGTGCCCCCGATAATCTACGGAGATGGGGTTCCGGCGCCGCAAAACTCTAATACCAACTTACCAATGGTGTAGACCGCCCCGCCGGATGAAGACATTCTCGGACGGTCTACACCAAGGTTAAACAGCTCTAGAACTCGAACCGGAGCCCGAACTGAACCTCTCGCGGCCGGGTTACGGTTGCTCCCGGAAGGATGGTGCCGGCCGACGGCTCAAAGTTCGCCCCGTCAAAGCCCTGATTCTCCGGAAGACCCAGGTTGTTGCGGTTGAAGATGTTGAAGAACTCCGCGCGGAGCTGCAGGCTCGTATTCTCACTGGTCGGGAAGGTCTTGTGCAGCGAGAAATCGAAGTTGATTCTCCCCGGGCCGATCAGGGTATTTCTCCCCAGGTTCCCATAAATCCCATTGGGCAACGTCGTGAAAGCGCAGATATCGTGCCAGCGAGAAGTCTTGTTCCAGGACTTCACGGACCTTCCGATCGGGCCGCCCGCTATGTCGGCACAGCCCGCGCTGGTGCCTTCGGTGGGGTTGTTGGAGAATCCCGCAACCAAGTGCGGACGGTCCGAGCGGCCGCCATCGCGATTGCCATCGCTATCCGATCCGGTTCGGATGCTATAAGGCGCCCCGGACGTAATCGTGGTCAGTCCGGCAACTTCCCACCCTCCTAAGATGGCTCCCACCGCGCCCTGACCCCGGAACGGGATCGGGTAGGTGTAATTGAAGCCGAAATTGTGGAGAGCATCGAAGCCCGCCCGGCCCCAATCCCGGTTGGGATCTTCGGGGTCGAGCGAATTCTGCGGTTCCCGCGCGTACTCGCCCGTCGAGGTGGTGGAGGCATTGTCCAAGGCCTTGGACAAGGTGTAGAGGACCTGGATCTGCCCGCCGGACGTGGTGCGGCGAGTGAACTTGAACTGCCCGCCCGTGTAAAGCGACGCCCCGACCCATTCAATCGTGCGGAGCTGATTGAATGCGGGATTCCTCTGGTCTCGGACCGCATCGGGACAGAGTGGATTGACCGTTCCCTGGTTACGAGCCCTCTGCGCCGCGGTGCGGAGACCAAAGCACTTCTCGCCGCTCGCCAGAATCACCGGGTAGGGGGTGTTCAGCTCGTTGAACTTCGGCAAGTTGTGCGCCCGGGAGCCGATATAGCCGATTTCAATCACGTTGTTCTCGCTCAACTGCTGCTGAATGGTGAGGTTCCAATGGTACTTTGTGCCCGCCTTGATCTTGGAAGAGACCCCATTCACCGAAAGGTCGATACTCCCCGTAGTCAGGTCCGCCTGCGTGAACGTCAGCGGATTGGCCGCCGTGCTGTCGTTTCGCGCCAGGTTGTAGTAGGGAGGGTATTTTTCGACATTCACGGCGTAATGGTTGGGTAGCACGGGCTCATGGAAAATGCCGGCTCCGCCCCGGATCACCGTGGTGGCGCTGTCGTTCAACTGATAGGCAAAACCGACGCGAGGCTCGAAATTCTTCTTCGTCACGTCGAAGTAGCTGTCGATCTCCGGCTCAATCGTAAACTGCGGATCGAGAATGTTGACCAGACGCGCGGCCATATGGTTCGCTTCCGTCGCATTGGTAACCGTCTCATACCGCAGGCCGAGATTCAAGGTCAGCCGCGAAGTAACCTGCCAGTCATCCTGCGCGTAGAAGGCGATGAACCACTGGCGCAGGCCCCGGTAGGCGTGGCCCACCGTCAGCGGCGTCCGCGGATCGCCCGGCTGCGTAACGAAATCGAACCGGTTGGGAGTCCCTCGCAGGAATGTCGGAAAGTTAGGGAAACTGTACCGCCCGCGGAAGGACGTGTTGTTCGTGGCATTGTCGCGCATCCGTTTCAGGCTGCCGCCGAATTTGTACGTATGGCTTCCCCGGACCACGCTCAGGTCGTCTCCATACTCAAACAGGTTGTAAATAAAGTCACGCGGGACCGAATTGTTCGTCCCGATATTGCTGAGACCGCGCCCTCCGATGGCAGCCGTGGTCCCCGACACCGTGATCAGCCCCATCGGCGCGCCGGGAATGAACGAGAACTCCGAACCGAGCTCCGTGTCCGGCAGCTCGTCGGCAACCTGCGCCGTGCGATTGAAGGCGATCCGGAAGGAGTTGAGCACCGTCGGAGTCAGGATACTGTTCACTTGAACCGTAGAATACTGCCGGCGCGAAGTGTTCAGGCCCGAAAAGCCGGGGACGCCGGTATCACCGCCCGGGATTCTTTGGATGTCATCGTCGAAGACGTAGCGTCCGAAAATGCTGTGCTTGTCGTTGATCTGGTGGTCCACGCGCCCCAGGAGGTAGTCTTGCCGGGTGGCGATCGAAGGAGCGGTAATATAGAATCCCAGACCGTTGTTCAACAGCTCGACGCTGGCCGGATCATTCGCCGTCGGATACAAATCCAGAAACGGCCTGATTCTGGAATTGACCGGTACGACTTGTTTCGGCGTGCCGTCCGGGTTGCGGCCCAGAATCCCCTGCTTGCCGTCGGCCGACGGCACAATCGGCACCAGCGGCGTGCCTCTCCGGATCCGCAAAGCCTCGTAAGCGCCCAGGAAGAAGGTGCGGTCCCTCTTGATCGGCCCGCCGATGGAGCCGCCGAATTGATTCTGCACAAACGGCGGCCGGGCGACCACGTCGTTCTCGGGGTCGTCAAAGAACCCATACTCGGCCGCATCCAGCTCGTCGTTGCGGTGGAATTCAAACAAGCTCCCATGGAACTGATTGGTGCCGGCTTTGGTGACGGCGGAGACCACCGCGCCGATGGCTCGGCCGTACTCGGCGCTGAAGGCATTGGTGATGACCTGGAACTCGCGGATGGCGTCAACGCCCAGGTTCTTGCCGGCGGCCCCTCCGGGGGTGCTGTTGCCGTGGTCATTGATGTCGGTCCCGTCCAGCAGGAAGCTGTTGGAGTTAGCGCGGCTCCCGGCTACGCTGAACTTGGTTCCCGTGGTGTTGCCGCCAAAGCCGGAATCGCCGCCGCCGGCATAGGGGATGACGGCGGTTTGCAGTAGGGCCAGTTGGTCCCAGCTCCGGCCGTTCAGCGGCATGCTCTCAATCGTCTGCTGGTTCACCAGATTGCCCAACGAGGAAGTCCTGGTCTCGATCAGCGGGGCCTCGCCCGTCACCTCCACCGTCTGCGTAACCTCACCGACCCGCAGGGAAAGATTCACGACGGCTTGTCTGCCCACCGTGATCAGGATGCCGCTGCGGACCTCCCTCTGAAACCCGGTTGATTGTCCCTCGATTTCATAGTTGCCGGGGTTCAGGTTGAGAGCCTGATATCGTCCCTGCGCGTCCGAGGTCAGCGCCCGGCTGATTCCTGTGTCGGTATTTCTAACCGTCACTGTCGCGCCCGGCACGACCGCTCCCGTCTCATCCTGCACCACGCCGCTAATCGAACCCGTGGCAACTTGGGCCACCGCCAGGTGGCTACCAAAGAACACTACCAACAAAGCCGTGAATACACTTCTCAAACTCATGATCCCCTCCCGTTCCGAAATTCTTCGAAATCCAAAGTGGACAGTGGAAATCCGTAGGGCCGTTTCCCAAGAGACGATGTGCTGTCCCGAGCGCCCATCGTCTGGCGCCAAACGTAGAATTGTCTCAAGGACAGAACAGATACTTCTCGGATTGGTACTAGACTCTGTACCCTTTGCCTCGTTTTGTAAAATACCGCACGAAGCATCGGGTTGTCAATGAAAACCATGCCTTGCCGGGCAGCAGGGCCATAGGCCCTGCTACTCAGCAGTTCTCTCGATTCGGTTGTGATAACCCATTCGCGCTGCTCGCGCCGAGGCAAGTCAGACGGCTTTTTCCTAATTGTCGAGCACTTCGATGTATCCCAAGTGGCTGGAGGTGTCCCCGGCCCACCAGATGCGGTTCGGATTGGAGGGGTCTACCTCGATGCGTCTGGCGTCCGACTCGATGATCGGCAGCGCGAACTCCGTCCAGGTTTCGGTCTTGGGATCGAAGCGGGCGATCTTGTCCGCCGCCTGTTCGGTCACCCAGATCACTTTCTTCTTCGCATCGGCGACCACGTGATACGCTCCGCTGTCCTTGGTGGGTGGCTCATAGTACGTCATCTTGGCGGTCTTGTGGTCAATCTTCACCAGTTTCCCGGTGCGATGGTAGGCGACCCAGACGTTGCCCTCCCAATCCGCTCCCATGCGGCGCGGAATGTCCAGGCCGGGCGTGGGGAACTCGTCAATCTTGCCGGTCGCCGGATCCAGGCGACCCACCTTGTTGGCTTCCCGCTCGACGAACCAGACCTTGCCGTCCCCCGCGATGTCCAAGCCATACCCGCCCGCGTTCTTCTTGGTCTCGAGGAAGTGAGGAATGTCATACGCGCTGAACTGCTTGGTCTGGAGATTCAATCCCACGATCCGGTTGCCGGCGGTCGTCCAGACCATCTTCCCATTCGGGTCCACCTGCATGAAGTTCCCGCTGATCGGACCCTTAAAGTCTGGCGGCACCGGGTAGGAGGTGAACTCTCCGTTCCGAGTGTCAAATTGCAGCCAGCGGCGGTTGCCGCCGATCTCGGCCATCCAGATGGAGTCCCCGGCGGCTCGCGTCGGCGGACCCATGTGGGCCAAAACGCT
>CAYWWM010000150.1:0-6840 GCA_964461735.1 uncultured Solibacteraceae bacterium
TCATCGAGGAGGAGAAGCCCCGCAAGCTTACCTTTAACCTGAACAACGATCCCTCCTACGATACCGGGTTGCTCTGCGGCGGGACGCTCGACATTTTCGTGGAACCAATTCTTCCCACTCCGTATCTCTACATCTTCGGCGCCGGGCACGTCTCGATGGCGCTCTCGAAGGTGGCCACGCTCGCCGGCTTCAGCACCATCATCATTGACGACCGCGACGCCTACGCCAACCGGGAGCGCTTCCCGGAAGCGGTTGAGATTTACGCGGACGATTACGAAAAGGTCTTCGAGCGGCTGCTGCCGAACAGCTCGTCGTTCCTGATCGCCGTGACGCGCGGGCACCGCGACGACATGCGCGTGCTGCGCTGGGCCGTCGGGACGGCGGCGCGCTACGTCGGCATGATCGGCAGCAAGCGCAAGGTCATCGAGATCGTCAAGTACCTGGAAGAAAAAGAAGGCATCGCGCGCGAGCAACTGGCCCGCGTCCACGCCCCGATCGGCCTCGACATCGGAGCCATCTCGCCTGAGGAGATCGCCGTCAGCATCGTGGCCGAGATGATCGCCGTGCGGCGCGGCGCTTTGCAGGACGTGAAAGCCCATCCGAAGTCCATCCTCGCCGTTTCCTGAATTAGGTGTTAGGTGCTAGGTGTTAGGTGTCAGGGAACTTCCGTTGCTTTTCCTAACACCTAACACCTGAAACCTGGAACCTGCTTTGTCAATGATCGCGGGCATCATTCTGGCAGCCGGCGAGTCGAGCCGCATGGGGCGCGACAAGGCGTTGCTTCCTCTCGGCCGCGAGACCTTCGTGGAACATCTCGTCGGGGTACTGCGCGGCGAAGTTCGGCCGTTGCTCGTCGTGCTCGGGCACCACGCCGAAGAGATTGGGATGCGGATCGCGTCACTCGCCGATGTTCAGATCATCCAAAACCCCGATTACAAGCTTGGCCAGCTCAGCTCTCTGCAAGCGGCTCTGCGCGCGCTGATGCATCAACCCGTGGACGGCGCGCTGGTCTGCCTGGTGGACCATCCGGCCGTCACCAGAACTGTGGTTCAGGCGGTGCTCGAGCGCTCCCGCAGGCAACCAGCAAGCATCATCATCCCGACCTGCGGCGGACGCCGGGGGCATCCTGTCTTTTTTTCGGCGGAATTGTTTGCGGAGTTGCTGGACGCTCCGCTCGACGAAGGGGCCCGAGCCGTGGTGCGGCGCCACGCCGACGAGGTGGAACTGGTCGAAACCGGCGAGGAAGGAATCCTGCTCGACGTGGACCGCCCGGACGACTATGAGCGGTTGCGGGAACGCTGGAAACCTCTTGAGCGGGAACACCCAATCTAACGACGAACCGCTTTGAGGACGGCCTTCAAGGCGTCTTCGGCCAGGATGCTGGCATGACCGCTCTCCGGCGGCAGACCGCCGAGCCCTTTGGCGATCGCGAATGCCGAAGTGCGCTTCGCTTCCTCGAGCGTCTTTCCGTGGATCAGCTCCGTCAGCAGCGACCCGCAGGCGATGGACGCCACGCAGCCGCTTGCCTTGAAGCGAATGTTCTGGAGCCGCCCTTCCTCCACGAGCACGGAGAGGCGCATGATGTCGCCGCAGGCCGGGTTGCTGACCTCGACCGTCACCGCCGGCGGCGGCAGTTCACCGGCGTTGCGGGGGTTCTGGAAGTGGTCGAGCATCGTTGGACTGTACACGGTTGCCGCCTCTCTCTGTGGGCGCTGAAACAATGAAGGTCGTCGTCGCAGCCCTGATATTCTACCAAGGCCGCCTGCTGATCTGCCAGCGGGCGCCGCATGGACAGTTCCCCAACCAATGGGAATTTCCCGGCGGAAAAATCGAGCCTGGCGAAAGCCCGAAAGATGCTCTACGTCGCGAACTGCTGGAGGAGCTGGGAATCAACGCGGAGATCGGCGATGAAGTCTGGCGCACCGAGCATCAGTATCCGGGGCATGCTCCCGTGCGGCTGCTCTTCTTTTCCGTGCGCAGGTTCTCCCCTGCCCTCGAAAACTGCGTGTTCCAGCAAGTCGTGTGGGTGAATCCGCCAGATTTGACGCTGTATGACTTTCTGGAAGCGGACCGCCCGCTGGTTGAACGGCTGCAGTCGGGAGTGCTCAGACTGCTCCTAACTTCTGTCGCCGGAAGTCTGTCCTCCGAAGATTTGCCGGGTGGCCCCTGAGACTCCGAATCCAACTTCCGAGTCCGGTACAGTTTCCACTCCGTCCCCGAGCCGCACTCAGGATGCAAGAATCTGCATCAGCGGACCCAGGTCGGAAAGCCGGTCAACGAATAGGAGCGCCTCGGCGGCGTTCTCAGCGCGTCCCTTGCCCAGCGGCCTTTCCGACAGGGACATGAACTTCTTGATCAGGGCGGCATCGCTGGGCGGATTCTGCATGCTCCCCGGCGGATAGGGAACTTCCGCGCGAACTAGCACGCCGCTCCGCAGCTTCACCTCGACGTGCGCGCCCATCGCTTCCCGGTTCGCCGTGGTCAGAGAAGGCTCTGCCCGCAGCGTTACCTTGTTCACCAAGGCCAACGCTCGAGGCTCGCGGAAGCGGCTCTCCTCGAAATCCTCCACCGTCACTGCGCCGTTGAGCAGCGCCCTCGCCACCAAGTAAGGAATGCTGTGGTCGGCGTGCTCGCGGGTGGTAATTTCGCCCTTGTAGTCCTGCTGATTCTCGTACCCCCCTCGGCTCAGGGGCACCGTGATGCTCTCGATTTCTTCCGGCTTCACGCCCTTGCCGTGCACTTCCAGGGCCGCCGCGATCGGCGCCTGGCCGTAGGCGAAGCAGGGCCACATCTTGGTGCAGCTTTTCAGAATCTGAAAGTCGCCCGTGCGCTCGCGCAGAATCTCCTCGCGCAATTGTCCCGTGACTTTCTTGCCGAAGCCGTAGACGCCCTCGAAGATCGTGAGCGGGTAAGTCAGGCCCTCCTGCGCCAGCATGGCTGCGAAGGTCCCGTTGCGCGCCGACATCGGGTCCGCGGTCCCCTTCGAAGGAGTCATTTCGCCGCCGCTCAGCAGCGCCCCTCCCCGGACTTCTCCCAGTGTGTTTCCGTGCGCTCCGGCGATGGCCATGGCATTGGCAATCTGAACGGCATTCAGGCCGAGCAACTTGGCGGCAACCGCCGCGGAGGCGTAGTTCGTCGTGATGGTTCCCACGTCCCAGCCGCGACCTTGCGTGCCGCCCGCGATGGCGTCGCGGATCCGGAGCTGTACTTCATGGCCGATCGTGACGCCGAGCACCACGTCCTTGCCGGTCATGCTGCGCATTTCGGCAACCGCAAGAGCCGGCGCAACGTTGATGCTGCAATGGTTCGGGTCGCCCATCGCCGCATAGTCGTTATAGTCGAGATACCGGATCGCCATGCCGTTCAGGAAGGCAGCCTGATCGCAGGAAACCTTCCGGCCCAGCCCGATCACAGTCGAGCGCGGATGGCCCCCTTGCAGAAAGACTGCTTGCTGCGCGAAGCGCACCGGCTCGGCGTCCACAGCTCCCAGGGCGCAGCCGACTGTATCCAGCAGCACGCGCTTGGCCTTCGCCACGATCTCCTGCGGCAGGTCCTCATAGCGCAGCGCTGCAACCCACTTACCCACGTCCTCCGCCACGGTCGTCTGGTGGCGCTTTGCGACACGATCGTGCGTTTCCTGAGCCTCGGTCTGGACTGCGAGGAGCGCGTGAGCCATCGCGGGCGACGCCAGCGCCGCGGCGCCTGCGGTTTTCAGAAAGGCCCGTCGTGGAATTCGATTCGGATTCATGGTTGTAAAATCCTCCGGTTCTTGGCGGTTCTTGGCGGTCTTTGGGGAGATTCATGCACCCTGCGCAGGCGATGCTTTGAAGGGATCAAACAAAGAGAGGCTTTCGCCCCGGAGGAGGCTCCTGATCCGAAGCCAGGGCACGCTCGCACCCCCTCACGGCCCCTGCTGAGCGGGCTGGTCCGCGGCGTTCGGCTCCGCGAGCGGCAGGTGCGGCTCGAGCTGCGCCAGGTTCTTCTTCATCTGCTCGGCGAACTTGCCCTCGGGAGCTTCCTCCAGATACTCACGCATCTGGGCGACCGCTTCCACGTAGTCCTCTTTTCGCAGCAGAATATCGGCGAGCAGCGCGTGCACCTGCGGGATATTCGGGTGCGGCCATTTTTCGGCCTCGCGGGCGCTTTGCTCCGCTGCCTCCATCTGGTTGAGATTGAAGTTCCCGATGGCATTCAGGAAGCTGGCGTAGCCGAGGCTGCGATCCAAAGCCAAAGCTTTCGTGGTGGTCTCGACAGCCGCCTGCCACTGCTGGTCCTGCACCTGCATCATGGCCAGCTCCATGTACGGGGGAACATACTGGGAATCGAGCGCGATGGCGCGTTCGAGCGACTCCGCGGCCTTCGGCCGGTTTCCGTCCACGAGATGAATCCGCCCCAACTGAAACCAGGCCGCCGCGTAGCGATCATACTTCTGAATGGCCTTCTCCAAATGCCCCTGCGCCGACTTGGCCTTGTTGCTTTGCATGTCCTTGACGGCCCGCTCGTATTCCTTGCGGGCGTCGTCGGGCACGAGCAAGGAGGTCACGCTGATGGCGGACCCCTCCACCTCCGCGACCCGTTGCAGCCGCAGCGTGCCGATTTCGACTCGCCCCATGTCGGTGTGCTCCGAGATGATGCGGTTGAGCGGATGGTAGCCCGCGACGTTGATCCGCAACTCGCACCCGCGCAGCGAGCCGGCAAATCCCGAGGTGGGGCCCATCTGCCGGCTGGAAGAGCCGAACGAGACCGGGCTCTCGTTGCTGGCGCTAAAGTCGAAATTGCTCTGCATGCCGCCGCCCAGGTTGAAAGTAAAATAGCCGCCCAGGTCGGTGTGAATCACCTGCAAGGGCCGCAGTCCGCAATTTAACTCCACCGTCACCGGCTCGGGGGTCGCCTGGCCGGTTTCCATGACGACACGGCCGCTGACAAAAACCGGGCCGCGCGGCTGATCCGCTTGCTGGTTCGAAGGGCGCGACGGCTGCGGCCGGCTTCCGCCCGTCGAGCCGGGTCGGGAACCGGAAGCCCCCCCGCCCTGGTTCTGGGCAAATCCCGCCAGGGTTATCCCAGTAATTGTCAGGATTACTGCGCAGGCACTGCGAATCGGTTTTCTCATCATCGCCCCCTCGGCTCCTGGAGCTAGCTCAATTAGGGAGAGAGTACCCTATCCGGGAGTGAATTGAAAGGGAAAAGTGCTCCCGACGCAATTTAGGCGGGAACGAAGTACACGTCGGTGGCCTTGAACTTCGAGTTGCGCAGGAACTGCGCCTTTACGCGCATCCCAATTTCGATGCCCTCCTGCGTCACGCCGACGAGGCGCGCCAAGAGCAGCGTGTTCACGCCGTCGAACTCGACCAGCACGAGATTGAACGGCGTTTCCTTCAGGAACTCCTCGCTGCCGAAGTAGCAGGTGGTCCAGGTGTGCACGCGGCCTGCGAGCGGCAGCTCGATCCATTTGGTCGCCGCGCCGCACTCCATGCAGTAGGCGCGCGGCGTGGCAAACCGCTCGCGGCACTGGCGGCACTCGCTCCCGAGCAGCTTCCCCTGCGACAGCCCGACAAAGAACGGCGAGTCCTCGGCGTAGCTGTGGATGTAGTCAATCCCGTAGTGGTACTTGATGATCAGCGGGTCGGTGTTGAAGACCACCGTGCCGTCCTCGGTCTCGGGCAGGCGGAACTTCTTAGCCGGGGCGACCGCAGACTTACCCGACTTCACGGTTTTCTTCGCTGCCATGTCGAGATACTCCTCGCCATTCGTCAGGGCATGGCTTCAGCCATGCCGAGACCTTCCCAATGGCCGGGCGCTTCAGCGCCTGAGGGAAGTCTTTTGTTGTTCAGCGCGTGAACCGCATAAGGACTAACCTCAGCGGCTAAAGCCGACTCAATCCGCAATCCGTTCGGCACGACTGAAGTCGTGCCCTGACGATCCTTGGGTCAGATCCGAACGCGCTATCGCCGGGCGCGCTCACGAATCCGGCGGAGCACATCTTCCCAGGGGATACCGGTTGGTCCCTCTCGATCCAGCTCATCGAGCCGCCGGTCCAGTTCCTCCCGCTGCGCGTCGGTGAGCGGGATCGCCTCCGGGGTTGCCGAGAGACTCTCCCACAGCGCGTCCAAGAGTTGGAGCCGCTCGTCGGGGCTAAGACTGGCAATGTCTATGGTTGCCATATCGCTTATTATACCGCTGTCTGGCAGTCATGCTGCGATTTCACGCAATACTTCGGGATGCCGTTCCACCAATCGGAGGAGTGTTCTGGCCGCTCCGCTCGGTTGACGGCGGCCCTGCTCCCACTGCTCCAGCGTGCGTTTCGAGACTCCCAAGAGCGCGGCGAATTGGGCCTGTGTCAGTCCGGATTTCAAGCGCGCTCGCGCAATCGGCGAACGCGGCTCCACTTTCAGCCGCTTGCCCCGTCCCGCCTGGATCTCCCGCACTCCCTCCAGGACCTCTTGCCAGATGTCGCGGCCAGCCTCCAACCGGGCCAGCGCCCTTCGGTTGAGTTTCTTACTCATCTCGGAACGCCTCCTTGAGTTGCTTGAGAATATGGGCAGGCACGTTCTCCCTCCTGGTTTTGGCATACAATGCCAGCATCCAGAACTCGTTGGGTTGATAGCGGAGGAAGTAGATCACGCGCAACCCGCCTCGCTTGCCCGTGCCCTCGCGCCTCCAGCGTAGTTTTCTTACTCCGCCGGCGCCGCGAACAATCTTCCCCGCTTCCGGGTGAAGAATCATGAACTGCTGCAACTCGGCGTATTCCTCGTCATCGAGGTATACAGCGCGCATCCGCTCAAACGCAGCCGACTCGATGAACGTGAACACCAGACCATGCTACGCCCTTGGCGTAGTTCC
>CAYWWM010000151.1:0-6838 GCA_964461735.1 uncultured Solibacteraceae bacterium
CCAGCCATACGTTGGCCGTCATCCAGCAGATCCGGCAGGACAACATCAAGCTGATCCTGGTGGAGCCGTATTTCGATGAGAAAACTCCGCAGGCCATCGCACGGCAGACCGGGGCACAGGTTGTGACATTGCTTCCCTCCGTGGGCGGCGTTCCGGAGGTGAAGACATATTTGGATCTCTTTGATTACAACATCCGATTGTTGCAGACGGCGTTGCGCTAGGCTGGATTATTCATGAAGAATTCGAACGGGGAACATGGGCGGCGCTGTTTTTCCTTAGCCCAGGCGTTTACGCCTGGGTTCGAGGAGGCCTACACACTTGTGTAGCCCCCTTCAGGGGGCTTACTCGGCCCAGGGCTTGGAAGCCCCCTAAAGGGGGCTGCGAGAGAACCATTGGATTCCTGAGTCCCAGGCGTGAACGCCTGGGCTAGAGAAAAGGAAGAGTCGCTTTCGTAGCTTAGTTTCAGGAATGATCCAGGCTAGTGGTGAGTAGTTAGGCCCTGCCTGCGGCGGTAAGAATTAGTACCTTTGGAATTGGATTCTTGCCGCCGCTGGCAGGAAAGTTTTGAGCATATCATTTTCAGCCAATGTTCACAGGCCTTTGAAGCCATTTCTGCAACGGCCCAACTTTTCGGAATCCGGAATTTGGAATCCGTCATTTTTGGTTTCGGCTCTGCCGGGTTAGGGAGTAAGGAGAGAACTGTTGGAAGTACTGGCCTTTCTGGCGGCGCCCTTCGTGGCGAGTTTGATTCTGACCGGCATCCACACCTACCTCGGCATGCATGTCGTCGAGCGCGGCGTGATCTTCGTGGACATCGCGCTGGCGCAGATCGCCGCGCTCGGCAGCGTGATTGCCATCTTGTTCGGCTTGGATGTGCATAGCGGCACGGCGTACGCGATCAGCCTGGGCTTCACCTTCCTAGGCGCCGCCGTCATCTCCGTGCTGCGAACCCGCAACGACCGCATCCCGCAGGAGGCGATCATCGGGATCGCGTATGCGGTGGCCTCGGGGGCGGCGATCCTCGCCATGAGCAAAGCGGTCGGGGAAACCGACCACTTGCGGGAGATGCTGGTCGGCAACATCCTGGCGGTCTCCTGGACGGAAGTCCGCAACACCGGCTTGCTCTACGCGGCGGTCGGAGCCTTCCACTTCGTCTTTCGTCGCCAGTTCCTGCTGATCTCGATGCATCCAAAGCAGGCCGTGGCCGAGGGACTTTCCCTGCGCTGGTGGGACTTCCTCTTCTATATGTCGTTCGGATTCGTCGTCACGTCCTCGGTCGCCATTGCCGGCGTGCTGCTGGTGTTCTGTTACCTGATCGTTCCCTCGGTGGGCGCCATCCTGTTCGCGGACACCATCGGACGCCGCCTGGCGATTGGATGGACCATGGGCACGATCGTTTCGGCGCTGGGCGTCTATGTTTCCCTGTTGCTCGACCTGCCCACCGGCGCCGCCATCGTGTGCACCTTCGGCGCCGTCCTTCTCCTCATGGCCGCCGTCCGCGCCCTCTTCCGTCGCTGACGCCTCGCGCTCCTTCGACCGCCGACTGCAATTGGCCCGCCGGGTTCTCTCGGCCTCCATCTCGGATTCCAGAGGAACTCCCGATCTACATCCTGCCATCTCGCGCAGCCCGCGACGAGGGACCTGTTTTTCTGTTCCCTGTTCCCTGTTCCCTGTTCCCTACAACGCCGGACCGGCCTGCTCGCTGAGCATGGCGCGTCGCACCAACGGGATGGGAGGACCGCCGTACGAGAGAAACTGGTCGTGAAACTCGCGCCAGGCCGCGCGCCCGCCGCGCGTGGCCGTCCAGTCCTCGCGCAGTTTCCGGATCATCAGTTTTCCGAGCGTGTAATTCAAATATCCTGGGTCGAAGGTGCCGCGCGCCGCCTGCTGCCGGGCGTTGCCGGGGTCCTGATACGCCGACTCCCGAAACATCCGCTCCGATTCCTCGACCGTCATTCCCTGGGTGTGCAATCCGATCGCGGACAGGTACCGCACGTTGCGCAGCAGCGCATTGGTCAACTGCCCGATCCGGACGGCGGGATCGCCGTTGCCGAGCCCCGCGTCGAGCATCATCTCTTCCGTGTAGTGCGCCCAGCCTTCCGAGAATGCGCCAGTGCCGAACAGCTTGCCGAACAACGATTGCGTCCGGTTCCGATGGAGCCGGTGCAGGAAGTGTCCCGGCCACACCTCGTGCGCCGACGTGAAGAGCAAGTCCGTTTCACCGGGAATGTAGGCGTCGCGCTCCGCCGCGCTCCAGGACGGGTCCGGCGGCGCGATGTAGTAGACTGAAGGGAGATCTTTCTCGTACGGGCCGGGATTCCGGATGTACGCGAGATTATAGCGCCGGTACGGCGGCGCTTCCGCCACCAGGGCTTCTTCCGTGCCCGGGATCGTCAGCAGGTTCTGTGCGGTGATGAAGGTTTTCAGGTCGCCGAGCTGTCGCCGCGCCCCTTCGACCGGTCCGCCTTGCGGCTTCGCCCGGCCCGCCTGGTCCGTACACTCGCGAATGGGGCGGCGTGGCGCATACTCCTCGCACGCCTCGCGCAGAGCGGCCAGATTTCGCTCGAGGTCTGCCTTCCCGATTTCTTCCAGGCGGTCGAGCGGGATGTCCACCGCTTCCGTCTCGCGCAGCATTTGCCGGAACCTTTCCGGGCCGAGCGCGAAGTCCTCCGTGGCCGTGGGGCGTTGCGCCTCGAACCAGGCTTCGAGCTCCCGCGCCGTGCGGATCACCTCCTCGTTCGCTGCCTTGAATTCCGCTTGCAGCGCGGGGTCGGCGACGGAAGCAAACACGGCCGGGACATCCTCGGCGTAAAAGCTGGCCAGGCCTCGATAGGTATTCCTGGCCAGCTCGACGTAAGTGCGCGGGAGCGGCGTCCGCAAGTTGACGAGCATCTGCCGCGCCGCCGCCGAGACACCCCGCGCGTAGGCGATGTAAGCCCGCAGCCGCTGATCGAGCGGCGCATACTCGCGCGACACGTAAACGTCGGGGTCGAGCGCGCCCATGTAGAAGCCGGGGTCCTTATACGGCTCCTCGAGCGTCTCCTGCCAGAACAACCTCGCTCCCACCGACGCCAGCAGATACGCGCGCTCGAAGCGCCGCCGCTCGTCGAGCGAAGCCGGATCGAATCCCATGGCCCGCTCCTGCGCGCCGCGCAGCCGCGCGATCTCCTTGCCGAGTCCCTGCGGAGTCCAGTCCGGCAGCTTGCCGTCGAACTCGTGCCGGCCCGCGTTCACGGCCGACGTAGGATTCGCCGCGAAATGCGCCTCGATGTATTCGTTCACAAACGCGTCCCATTGCGCGCCCGCCCGCTCCGTGTCCGCGCTCCTCTGCTGACACCCCACACCCAGCAGGAACACCGCGATCACCGCGCAAAACACCATCGTTCCGTGCAACGGGAAATGACGAGGCATTGGACACCCTCCTTGGGAAGAACCATTGAGATTATAGAGGAAATCGAGAGCGCTTGGTCACGGGTCACTCGTCACCGCTCTTGACCCGGGTAGCCACTGCACGTTGTTGGCGCGTGGGCTTTTCTTCATCCTCTTTGAGGTTGAAAACAATTATTACATCCGTTAACATGGAACTGATGCCCATGGAGAAGGCGTCTTCCGGGATCGTCGTGGATGCCTCGCCCCTGATCGCTCTGGCCAAGATGCGGAGGCTTGAAATTCTGCGGGTGCTCTACGGCCATGTCTGGATCGGTCCGGGTGTCAAGGAAGAGGTCGTGGATCAGGGTCAGGCTATCGCTGCGCGCGGTGTCGAGCTGATCGAGAAGGCCTTGCAAGAAGGTTGGATTCAGGTGGTCCGGCTCAGCACCAGAGAGAGGAAACTCGCTCAGCGGATCACCAAGGCAAGCCGCTTGGACGCCGGAGAAACTGAATCGCTCGTATTGGCACAATCGAGAAAGCGGAGGGTAATTGTTGACGACCGGGAAGCCAGAGCCACGGCTGCTGCCATGGGCCTGGAATTGATCGGAACGGCGGGCGTGTTGCTGGAGGGTTTCTTCCGGGGGCACTTGACCAGAGAACATCTGGAGGATGCCGTGAGGGAGCTCAGCAGGACGATCTGGCTCTCCCCGGCTGTCGTGGCGGAGATCTTGCAAAGGGCACGGGAGGTCAGAAAATGAGAAAGGAACAAATGGTGGGCACGCGGTTGCCCGCAGAACTGCTGCGGGATTTGGAGGCCATCGTGGATGCCGAGCAGTCGGACCGCTCCACGACCATCAGAAAACTTTTGAATAAAGCCATCCAGGATTGGAAGCTGGAGCACTACGCTCGGCTGTACGGGGACGGCAGAATGACGCTGGCGCGAGCCGCGCGCCAGACAGGCGTCTCCCTATGGGAGATGATGGACTACGCCCGCCAAAGGAAGATCCCTGCCCAGTACGATCTGGAGGATTTTCAGCAGGACCTCCAAGTCGTCTATCGGGGAGTGACATCGTCCCACTCCCGGTCATCCTGAAGAGTTCTTCCGGCTAACCACTATTCACTATCCACTAATCACTCGCGTTTCCTCTGCACTTTGCCCTTGACCAGGCCGGGAGAGCGAGCGACCATTACTAGTCGAACTGCTGAGGTCTCGCAGAAGCGCAAGCCATTGGGAGGACTCGATGCCGCACAGTCGTAGACGCTTCCTCCAGGGAGTTGCCGTAAGCGCTCTCGGCGGCGCTTTTGCGCAGCGGCGAGACGCTTGGGCGCAAGGCCGCTCGGCTCCCCGCGCAGGCTCTGTCCAAACGCCCGGGTTGAATATCGGCATGGAGGAGAGCGGTGACGCCCGGGGTTTTCCCGTCATCTTGCTGCACGGCTTTCCCGACGACGTGCGGGCCTGGGACGACGTAGCGGCGCCGCTTGTGAGCAAAGGATACCGTATCATCGTTCCGTACCTCCGTGGCTACGGCACGACCCGGTTTCGTGATCCCGCCGCCCCTCGGATGGCCGAGCAAGCCGCCATCGGACAGGATCTGCTTGACCTCGCCGACGCGGCCGGGTTGTCGCGATTTGCCGTGGCCGGCTACGACTGGGGGAACCGGGCGGCGTGCATCGCCGCCGCGCTGCATCCGGCGCGAGTGCGAGCCGCTGTCCTGATCGGCGGCTATACCATTCAGGACACGCTCGCGCCGCCACAGCCGGCTTCCCCGGAGCGGGAACGCGCCCTCTGGTATCAGTGGTACTTCAACACCGAGCGAGGCCGCGCCGGCCTCGAACGGAATCGCCGCGGCATTTGCCGGCTGCTGTGGGAAACCTGGTCGCCCACGTGGCGCTTCACCGACCAAACCTTCGATCGCACGGCGGCGTCATTCGACAATCCCGATTTCGTCGAGGTTGTGATTCATTCCTATCGCCACCGCAACGGCAACGCGCCCGGCGAGCCGCGCTTCGCGGCCATGGAACGTCAATTGGCGCAGCGTCCCAAGATCGAGACTCCCAGCATCGTGCTGTACGGAGGCGCCGACGGCCTCGGAGCTCCGCCGGCGGACACGCCCGCCGAGCGCGCCCTGTTCACAACCCGGGTCGCTCGCCAGGTCGTTGCCGGCGCAGGACATTTCCTCCCTCGCGAAAGGCCGGACGTAGTAGCCTCCGCCCTACTAGAGTTGCTGGACAACACCAAGTAAACGGTACGCTCTCTGCGCCGTAGGCTTTCCTCTAATTCCCGCCCTCGTTTTTCTTCCCGCTAACCACTATTCACTATCCACTAACCACTTCTTCCTCACTGCACGCCCCACCAGAAGACCACGTCGCCGATGATGGGGTTGATTTCCGGCGCGTCGAGGACGATGTCGTCGTACGTTGGGTTCTCCGAGCGCAGCACCAGGCGTTCGCGGCGGCTCTCTCGCGCTAACCACTTCACCAGCACGCCGCCCTGCGCCAGGGCCGCCACCATCCGCCCGCGCAGCCGCGACGGATCGCGCTGCGTATGGTCCACCACCACGATGAAGCGGTCGCGCAGCACCGGCTCCATCGAGTCGCCGCGAATGTAGATGCCGCTGTAGGCGCCCGTGCCCTTGGGCACGAACTTCGACGGCACGGCGATGAAGCTGTCCAAGTCGCGCTCGTTGATCTCGCGCGGCGAGCCGGCCGCCGCCTCGTCGCGCAGCACCGGAATCTGCACTTGAAAGCGCAGGCGGTCCTGCGTGCCGGGCTTCCACTGCTCGGTCGTGTAGATGCGGATTTCGGGTGGCTGCACGCCCTGTAGCCACGGTACGCTTTTCGTGCCGTGGGTCTGTTCTTGCTTCGTGCCGTGCGTTCGTTCTTCCCCGCGAGACATTGGCACGATTTTCGTCCCGCGGGTTTTTTCTTCGGTTCTCTCTTCCGAAAACTTTCCCAGCACCGTCTCGCGGTCGAGCCCCAACTTCCCGAGGAAATAGCGCGCTTCCTCCGGCGGGGCCAAGCGCGCCAGCAAGGCGTAGTTCTCGCCCCTCGGCTCCCAGCGCCCCTGCTCCCACGAGGACACCGCCCACGGCAGCACGCCCAGCTTGCGCGCCAGCGCGTGCTGCGTCAGGCCGAGCCCCTTGCGCAACTTCTTGATTCGCAACGAGTATTCTTTAGCCATTTTTCTTGGCTCAAAACACGCTTTTTGGCTTGACAACTAGGTGTTAACACCTATATAGTAACACATAGTTGGTAACGCTTAGATGGTAACACCTAGCGAGACCGGAGTCAAGGAATTTCGAGGAATTTATGGGTGATTCGAAACGCTGTGATTCAAAAAGCAACCAGCCGTCCCGTCCGATTCGCGAATGCAGCGCGGCGGAAGCCGCCGAGCTGCTTCCTCGCGCGTGACGGGCCGAGGCGGACCAGCAATGAAGGAGGAGGAGCCATGAACGGAACAGGTCTTTCT
>CAYWWM010000152.1:0-6797 GCA_964461735.1 uncultured Solibacteraceae bacterium
GCTGGCAGGAACTGCCCGAACCTGTGCGCCGGGATGTGGCGCGTGCAATCGAGATGCTGCGGAAGAACACCGGCATGGAACTGGTGGTGGCGCTCAACTACGGGGCGCGGGCGGAGCTGGTGGATGCAGTCAATGCGCTGCTCAAAGCGCACCAGCGCGATGGCATTCCGGGACGCATCCAAGAAGCTGACCTCGCCGCGCACCTTTACACCGCTCATCTCCCCGACCCGGACCTGCTCATCCGCACCAGCGGCGAGATGCGAGTGAGCAATTTCCTGCTCTGGCAGATCGCCTACGCCGAAATCTGGGTCACCGACACCTGCTGGCCCGACTTCACCCGACGCCACCTGCTGCAGGCCATTCTGGATTTCCAGAAGCGCGAGCGGCGCTACGGCGGCCTGGGCCTGAGTAGCGCCTGAGTAGCAATTGACCAGCGCCTGACCCGACTCCCATGCGGCGCATCCTTTCTGCTGTAGTTCTCATCCCGCTTGTCGTTTACCCCATCCTGTTTGGTCCCTTCTACTTGTTGGTAGCCCTGCAATTGCTCTGCACGGCCGCGGGACTTTGGGAAGCGTTCCGTCTGGCGCGCGCGATCCGGGCTTCCGCGACTGGATTTCCGCTGATGGAAGTGGTGGGGTACGCATCCGGCCTGCTGCTGGCCTTGGGATTATCGGTGGGGCGGCCGCCCGCTTCCGCCGCCATGTTGGCTCTCCTCGTTATCCCGTCAACGGTAGCCAGCGTGGCCATCCTGGCGTTGGCAGTGACGCTGGAACGTGAAATTCGCAGCTTCAGCGAAGTGCAGGCAGCGTTCTTCGCCGTGACGTATGTGGCGGTTCCTCTGGGTCTGCTGGTCTGGATCTGGCGACAGACTGACGGGCCGTTTCATCTTCTGTTCACACTCGTGGTCATCTGGGCCGGGGATACCGCCGGCTACTACGCGGGAAAGAAATTCGGGAAGCATAAGTCATCGCCCCGCATCAGCCCGAACAAAACCTGGGAAGGGACCGTAGCTTCCTTTGCCGCCGCCTTGCTGGTGGGCGGCGTTGCCGCGCGCTATTTTTTTGGTGGCGACGGTTACGTCGAAACGGTGGCGTTGGCCGCTTTGCTGAATGTAGCCGGCCAGTTCGGTGATCTGGCCGAATCGGGCTTGAAGCGCAGGGCCGGCGTCAAGGACTCCTCGCACTTGATTCCGGGCCATGGCGGAGTGCTCGACCGCATTGACGCGCTCTTATTTGCGGCACCGGTTTTGTGGTATTATTGGCTCTGGAAGGTGTCCTGATCGCGGTCTATCTGCATGAAAAGATTAAGCATTCTCGGCTCAACCGGCTCCATCGGCACGTCCTGTCTGGAGATCGTTTCCGACTGCCCGCACCGGTATTGGGCGCTGAGCCTGACGGCCGGCGAAAACTTTGAGAAGATGGCGCGGCAGGTGATCGCCTTTCGACCGGCTTTCGTTTCCATGGCGACCGAGCGGGCTGCCAACCAACTGCGGGCGCGCCTGGGCGAGCTCGGCTGCAAGTCCCTGCCCGAGATTGCGTTCGGCCCGGAAGGGATGCGGCAGGCGGCCACGCTGCCCGAAGTGGACGTGGTGCTTTCTGCGACCGTGGGGGTGCACGGACTTCCGGCCACCTATGAAGCCCTGCGAGCCGGCAAACAGCTAGCCCTGGCCAACAAGGAAGTCCTGGTGGCGGCGGGAGATTTGATTGCGCGCACGGCCCGCGAGCGCTCGATTGAGGTGCTGCCCGTGGACAGCGAGCACAACGGCATCCACCAGTGCCTGCGCGCGGGACGGCGCGAGGACGTCAAGCGTCTCGTGCTCACCGCTTCGGGGGGGCCGTTTCTGCGCACCCCCGCCACGCTGCTCTCCGGCGTGACCGTCGAGGAGGCCTTGCGCCATCCCACCTGGAACATGGGCAACCGCATCACCATAGATTCCTCGACGCTGATGAACAAAGGGTTCGAGGTGATTGAGGCGCGCTGGCTGTTCGGCTTTTCGCACCGCCAGATTCGCGTGAAAATTCATCCCCAGTCCACGATCCACTCGCTGGTCGAGTTCGTGGACGGGTCCATCCTGGCGCAACTTTCGATCACGGATATGCGCGTGCCCATCCAATATGCGCTATCCTATCCCGAGCGCTTTGCATCCAATCATAGGAGCTTTGATTGGGCGAGGTTGAGCATGCTCGAATTCATGGAGCCGGACATGGAACGCTTCCCCTGCTTGCGGCTGGCCTATGACGTTCTGGAGCAGGGATCGTCCTATCCGTGCACGCTCAACGCCGCCGACGAGGTGGCGGTCGAGGCGTTTCTGGGGCGGCGCATCCCCTTCGCGTCCATCCCGAAGCTGATCGAGGACGTGCTCATCAGCATGCCGGCCCGTCACTTCGAGACCATGGACGAAGTGCTGGAGCACGACCGGCTCAGCCGCGAGCAGGCCCGCAAGTGGCTGCAGAAGTCTGCGAACTAGGAGCCTGACGAAACCATGCTATACGTAGTCATCACGAACATCCTGGCCGTAGTCGTCGTGCTGGGGGTCATGATTGTGATCCACGAGCTCGGCCACTTCCTGGCCGCCAAATACTTCGGCATCAAGGTCCACGTCTTCGCGTTCGGGTTCGGGCCGCGCCTGTTCGGCTTCAAGTATGGCGACACCGATTACCGCGTCTGCGCCCTGCCGCTCGGCGGCTACGTCAAGATGGCCGGCGAGCAGGCCGCCGACGAGACCACCGGCAGCGAGGACGAGTTCCAGTCGAAACCCCGCTGGCAGCGCTTTGTCGTCGCGGTCATGGGCCCCGCCATGAATGTTTTTCTGGCTGTCTTCCTGCTGACCGGCCTTTTCATGTACCGCTACGAAAAACCCGCCTACCAGGAAGGGCCGGCGGTGATCGGATGGGTGGACGAGGACTCCGCCGCCGCGGCTGCGGGCATCGTGCCGGGGGACCGCATTGCGCGAATCGGCGAGCACGCAAATCCCACCTGGCAGGATATCGAGATTCTGGTCGTCTCCAATCCGGATCAGCCGCTGGAAGTCCTGGTCGAGCGGAACGGCGCAACGATCACCCAAACGGTTACTCCCCGTCCGCAGGGGCGGACGCGCCTCGGCTCGGCGGGGTGGTTTCCTGCCATGCCCGCCGCATTGCAGGCGGTCGAGCCGAATCTGCCCGCCTCCGACGCGGGCCTCGCCGCTGGAGATGTCATTACCGCCATCAACGGCAACGCGATCCGCTTCTGGCCGAAGGTCTCGGAGATCATTCAGGAAAACCAGGGCGCGGTGCTCGATATCGCCTACACGCGCAACGGCGAGGAGCGGACCACGCGGCTGACGCCCGTGCAAGGCGCCGCCGGGGGTGACCCCGAAACGCGCTGGCGCATCGGCGTGGCGTTTCATACCGAGGTCATCACGCGCCAGTTGGGCCTCGCGGACGCTTTCTCACAGTCGGTCGCCACGAACGTGCGCTTCGCCGGGCTGATCTTCGAATTCGTCGGGAAGATTTTCCGACAGGAGATGTCGGCGCGAACGCTGGAAGGCCCTATCGGCATCGCGCGGCTCTCCGGCCAGGCGGCCCGCCAGAGCTGGGCCGACCTGCTGAGCTTCATGGCCGCCATCAGCTTGAACCTCGGCGTCTTCAATCTGTTCCCGATCCCGGTGCTCGACGGCGGCGTGATTCTGCTGCTGCTCATCGAGGGCACCATCCGCCGCGACCTGAGCCGCCAGTTCAAGGAGCGCGTCACCCAGGTCGGCTTCGCCGCGCTGATGCTCCTCGCCGTCTTCGTCATCTACAACGACATCGTCAAGACTCTCCCGGAACGGTTTGAGCGGTTCTTGCCGTGACTTTGCCTAATGCCGAATCGGACAACAGTGTGGGCATGTCCAACCGCAAATCGCAAATGCTGATTCCTCGGATGGTCCGGCGGATCGCGGAACGCTTCCATCCGGAGCAAATTATCTTATTCGGCTCCCATGCCCGAGGCGTGGCCGGGCCGGATAGCGATGTGGATCTTCTCATCATCATGCCTCTGGAGGGAGCGAAACACCAAAGGCAGGTCGAGATTCGGCTCGCGCTGCGCGATTTCCCTGTTCCCAAAGATATCATCGTAACCACCCCGGATGACTTCGCTTGGCGAAGCAAAGTTCCCGGCACCATGGAACGTCCCGCCTCTCGCGAGGGCAGGGTCCTGTACCAGCATCACAGCGCCGGAGGCGCGAAAGATTCTAGCCCAGGGCGCGAGCCCTGGGAACCGAGGGGTTTGCGAGCAAGCCCCGGTAGGGGCGAAAGAATATAATCCCAGCGGGCAGCCGAAGCAGAATTTCTGTCGCCCCTTCGGGGCTCTGCCGCTTCGCTTCCGGTTTCCCAGCACTTACGTGCTGGGCTAGATTCTTTCGTCCCGCAGAGCGGGACTTACACACACTATGCCGCGATGAGTCATTCCAACTGCATGATAAAATAAAACAGAATGGCGAGAATCAATCGCAGGCAATCCGTAGCCTCCGACGTCGGCGGCGTGATGGTGGGCGGGACGCACCCCATCGTCGTGCAGTCCATGACCAACACGGACACCGCCGACGTGGCCTCGACCGTCCAGCAGGTTGCCGCGCTCGCCCGTGCCGGCTCCGAGCTGGTGCGCGTCACGGTCAATACGGAAGCCGCCGCGGCCGCGCTGCCCGACATCTGCCGGGGACTTGAGACGCAGGGAGTGTCGGTTCCCATCATCGGCGATTTCCACTACAACGGGCATCTGCTGCTGACCAAGTTCCCGGAGTGTGCCCGACGGCTCGCCAAGTACCGCATTAATCCCGGCAACGTGAACATCGGCAAGAAGCACGACGACAATTTCCGCACCATGATCCGGGTCGCCGTGGAGCACGGCAAGCCGGTGCGCATCGGCGTCAACTGGGGCTCGCTCGACCAGGCGCTCTTGACGCGCCTGATGGACGAAAACGCGCGCCGCCCCGACCCGCTCGATGCCGATGAAGTGACGCAGCAGGCGATTGTCGAGAGCGCGCTGCGTTCCGCCGAGATGGCCGAGGAATACGGCCTGGCGCACGACGCGATCATTCTGAGCGCCAAGGTCTCCAGCCCGCAGAGCCTGATTGACGTCTACCGCGCGCTCGCCGCGCGTTGCGACTATCCGCTGCACTTGGGGCTCACCGAAGCCGGCATGGGCGCCAAGGGCATCGTCGCCAGCACCGCCGCCATGGCGATCCTGCTGCAAGAAGGGATCGGCGACACCATCCGCGTCTCACTCACGCCCCCGGCAAGCCGGGGCGACCGCACGGAAGAAGTCGCGGTCGCGCAGCAGATCCTGCAGTCGCTCGACATCCGCAGCTTCACGCCGCAGGTATCGGCCTGCCCCGGCTGCGGCCGCACCACCAGCACGTTCTTCCAGGAAATGGCCGAGCAGATTCAGGCCTACATCCGCGCGCAGATGCCCATCTGGAAGGACCGGCACCCCGGCATCGAAGAGCTGCGCGTCGCCGTCATGGGCTGCGTCGTCAACGGCCCCGGCGAGTCGAAGCACGCCCACATCGGCATCTCGCTCCCCGGCACGTTCGAGGAACCGAAAGCACCGGTCTACGTAGACGGCCGCCTGCTCCTCATCCTCAAGGGCGACACCATCGTCGCCGACTTCATCCGCATTTTGAATGAGTACGTCGAGACCCACTACGGCGCACGCGTCGAAGCCAACCCGTAATCGCCCTTACCAATAGTCCCCACCACCCGGTCATCCGAGCGAAGCGAAGGGCCTGCTGGTGATCCCGGCAGCGTGTTATACTTTCGCTTGAAAAGGTATAACGGAGGAAAAGGCCATGTCCACTGTAACCGTGTCGCAAAAAGGCTGGGTGGTAATCCCGGCGGAACTGCGCCGGAGGTACGGCTGGAAACCCGGCACCCGCATCCATATCGTGGAGTACGGGGGATTCATTAGTTTGCATCCCGTGTTGAAGAATCCCGAGGAAGAAGGATGGGGGGCGCTGAAGAAAGCGGGGCGCCGTTCGACCCTGACGGCCCTGAAGGAAGCGCGGGCGGAGGAGCGGCGGCTGGAGAAGCGGCGTGAAAAAATCTGGAAGTAGTGTGATCGTGCTCGACACCTGGGCGATGATAGCCTACCTCCGCTCCGAGCCAGCGGCTCAGGAGGTTCGGCAAGCCCTCCGCAGGGCGAGGACGAACCAGATACTCATTCTCTTTTCTCTCATCAATTATGGCGAATGCATGTACGTGATTGAGCGGTCGGACGGAATCGAAGAGGCTCTGCGCTTCGCCCACATCATTGACGAGCTCGCGGTGCAGGTGGTCCCGGTGGATCGGCCCCTAGTGTTTGCCGCCGCTCGCCTGAAAGCACGACACACAATCTCCTATGCCGACGCCTTCGCCGCTGCGGTCGCCAAGCAATACGGTGGCCGCGTCATGACCGGCGATTGGGAATTCAAATCCCTGGAGCCGGAGGTCGCCGTCCACTGGCTGCCCACGCGCCGTAAAAGCATCCGAGAACAAATACGATGACGCTGAAGATCAAGGAGATCGCCCACGAACTGCAAACTGATATCGATCCAACCGAGCACGTCGATGCGCTACGGTTAGATAAGCTGGTAAACCGCTGCGTTGCAGTCGCCACGACCGCCTTTAACACCCCGGCTGGAAACTATACCGATTTTGAACGTTGGCATCTCGCACAGATTTTCAAATCAATGGGTCATAGCCATCGATCAGTTCGAACCCTTGTAAAGAAGGGCCGGGAGAATCCTGAATCCGTAGATTCATTAATAATTGCGAGAGCGCAGGTGGAGTGCGTTTTTA